>SHYO01000119.1 GCA_009692745.1 Chloroflexota bacterium | reverse complement strand
ATTGCCCGACAACTAACGCCGCTATGAGACCAAGCGTCATAAGGGTGTGGGAGGTGATCTGCCGCTTGAGCGCGGCGCGCGCAACATTGAGGAATATAGACCAGCCACTGGCAACCACGAGCGCCAGACCAACCACAAATGGCACTCGCTCCGTCAGCCGCGCAAATAGCCCGAACCACTCCCCGATGACGATGATAAACAGGACTGCGCCGAATACGACTCCTAAGAAGGTGACGATGCGTTGCGTAAAATTGTTAAGTGGCGGGTTAACTGATGGGGTGGCAGCTTCAGGGACAGCATACCCTGCGCCCTCTACTGCCTTGCGCACAGCAGTCATCTCGACGAGGGCGGGGTCAAGCTGAATAATGGCCTTCTCAGAAGACAAATAGACGTTGACCGACGCCACGCCGGGCAATTTAGCGATGGCGTGCTGAACGTGCTGCGTGCATTCGGCACAGTCCATTCCCTGGATGGGGACTTCGACCGTCTGTAGTTGTGCCATGTTTATTGTTCCTCCGGGACGTTGTAGCGCGTGCATTCGTAAACACCTTTCGCCACATCTGCCAGTAATTCATCCGCGAGACGTAATAATTCCGCAACCCGCTTATCGCTCAACGCATAGGAAACATACCGTCCCTGCTGTTCCGCTTGCACCAGGCCGCAGTCCCGCAAACAGCCAAGATGATTGGAAACGTTGGACTGCATGAGGCCGGTGGTCTGGACAATTTCACCCACCGTCAACGGCCCATCACGTAAAGCTTCCAGAATGGAGAGGCGCGACGAGTCTGAGAAGCCACGAAAGAGTTTTGCTTGAAGGTCAATTGCTTTGGGATTGGCGGTTATAAGCATAGTATTCTCCACTGAATCATCATATCAGTATGTAATGATGTTTTATCCCTAAAAAGTCAGGTTGTCAAAGGTGCGATTGGTGCTGGGGCTATTTTACAGATGAGGTTACCCGGCTCTTAATAGGAGACATCCACCCGCCATGGTCTAGCGGCCGCCTCCTGGGTGAACCTGGGAGGGTTAACGGCAGGCATTGCCATTATGTACCTGACGGCCTTGCTGGTGAAGTTTTAAGGCTAGAGAACAGAGATTTGACACAAATATAATTGCCTATATAATTCAACTAATCTATTGAATATTTAATTATCAGTGGCCTAGCCTGAGGTAGATCGTCCATGACAGAAAAACGGCAGTACAAGCAGCGGCTGTACACACTTTTCGCCGCGGTTAGCCAGGCGCTGGCTAACCCCCACCGGCTGGAATTGATTGATCTGTTGGCCCAGGCGCCCCGCACCGTGGAGGATCTGGCCCGTGAAGCCGATATGAGTCTGGCTAACACCTCGCAGCACTTGCAGCGCCTGAAACAAGCCCGGCTGGTAGAAACCCAACGGGATGGCACTTTTATCATCTACCGGCTGGCTAATCCCACTGTGAGCGACCTCTGGTTGGCGCTGCGTTCCGTAGCCGGGCAGCAGTTGGCGGAGGTAGAGCAGGCATTGGATGCCTACCGCACCCGCCGTCATGAATTCAAACAAATCACGGTCCAGGAACTCCAAGAGAGGCTACAAACGGGCGAAGTGATTTTGATTGACGTGCGACCTGCCACTGAGTACCGGAACGGTCACCTGCCCGGTGCGCTTTCGATGCCCTTGAGCGAGATCCAACAGATGATGGCCGCTCTACCCGATGATAGGATGGTGGTGGCCTATTGCCGGGGACCTTACTGTGTGATGGCCGATCAGGCCCTGGAAATTCTAGCGGAGAACGGTCGCAAGGTTGCTCGCCTGGAGGAGGGCGTGGTCGAGTGGCAGCAGGCTGGCTATCCCGTCAGCTATCATTGAATTTCAATAGGGCAGTTGTGAAAGGATCAAGACACTCATGGAAAACCATATTTCACAAAACATTCTTTTCGTCATCAATGATGGGCCATACGGTAATGAACGGGCTTACAATGGCCTGCGCCTGGCGATGAATGTCAGTAAACGGTCGGGCGCAATTGTGCGTGTCTTTCTTACCGGTGATGGTGTACTTTGTGCCCGCAAGGGACAGAAAACGCCGGATGGGTACTACAATATCGAGCGTATGGTCAGATCCCTGGCCCACCGCGGCGCGGTGGCGACCTGAGGCTCTTGCAGCGCGGCTCGCGGACTCGGGCCAGAAGATAAGATTGAAGGTGTGCTGGATGGCAATATAGACTTGCAAGGTGATTGGACCCTGGAAGCCGAAAAAGTGATTGTATTTTGAACGCATGCCTATGGTAGGCAAAAATCGTGGAGGACTTTCCTAATGCAACCTATCTATCTGGATTATAACGCCACAACTCCCGTAGATCCGAGCGTAGCGGCAGCGATGCTCCCCTACCTGCAGCAGCATTTTGGCAATCCCTCTAGCAGCCACGAATACGGTAGGCAGGCGCGGGCCGGTGTTGAGCGAGCCCGCGAAGAGGTGGCTGAGCTCCTGGGCTGCGCCCCTGATGAGATTATCTTTACAGCGGGAGGGAGCGAGTCGGACAACCTGGCCCTCAAAGGGATAGCGGAGGCCTACCAGGATCGTGGTGACCACCTCATTACCTCCCAAGTGGAACATCCCGCTATCCTGGAAACTTGCCGTTACCTGGAGCGGCGGGGTTTCCGGGTGACCTACGTACCGGTGGATCGCTATGGAAGGGTGGAGCCGGACGATGTGGCGCAGGCCATCACGTCACGCACCATCCTGGTTACCATTATGCACGCCAACAATGAGGTAGGAACGATCCAACCCATCGCCGCTATCGGTCATATTGCCCGTGCTCATGGCATCCTGTTCCACACCGACGCGGCTCAATCCGTGGGCAAGATTCCAACGCGGGTAGATGAGCTGCAGGTAGACTTGCTCACGGTGGCCGGACACAAACTCTACGCCCCTAAAGGCGTAGGGGCGCTGTATATCCGCCGCGGGGTACACATAGAGCCTCTTATCCACGGGGCCAGCCACGAAGGTGGCCGCCGGGCCGGGACCGAGAATGTGCCTGGGATTCTGGGGCTAGGGGAAGCCTGCCGCATTGCCGGAGAGGATCTGGATAAGAGCGCCAGGCGGCTACAGGACTTGCGCGATCGGCTGCACCAGGGTCTCACGCGGTGTATGGAGGGTCTCTATCTGAATGGCCACCCCACGGAGCGGTTGCCCAACACCCTGAACGTAAGTTTCGCCGGTGTGAATAGTGGCGATCTTTTGGCTATGTCACCGGAGGTGGCGGCCTCTACAGGCTCGGCCTGCCACGCCGGGCACACGGAACCGTCGGCTATCCTGCTGGCGTTGGGGGTGTCCCGTGAGCTTGCCCTGGGCGCTGTCCGTTTTAGCCTGGGGCGCTGGACTACGGAGGAAGAAGTGGATCAAGTGGTTACGGTCCTGGCAGAGCGGTTAAGTACCTTGAGAGGAGAAAGGAGCATCGGCTGATATGGCCAACGTCATCCATTTCGAGACACAGTGGGAGGTGGCTCAATGACTGGAAAGACCATCCTCATTCTTGGAGGTGGTGTAGGCGGTATCGTGATCGCCAATGCCTTGCGCCAGCAACTAGCACCAGAACATCGTGTGATAGTGGTAGACAAGCGCGCCGAGTATGTCTTCGTCCCCTCGTTGCTCTGGGTCATGGTGGGCCAGCGGCGGCCCGAGGCGATCCGGAAAGGGTTGCGCCGCCTGCTGCAGCCTGGCGTGGAGGTGAGACAGGCTGAGGTACAGGAAATTGACCCGGAGCGGCAACGGGTGCGAGCGGATGGCCAGGAGCTGGCTTACGACTACCTGGTGGTGGCCCTGGGGGCCGAGCTGGCGCCCCAAGTCATGCCTGGCTTTGCTGAGGGGGCCTACAACTTCTTTGACCTGGCAGGGGCAGCTGGCTTGTGGTCGGTGCTACAACGCTTCCAAGGTGGACGCCTGGCCGTTCTAGTCTCCGCCATGCCCTACAAGTGCCCGGCCGCGCCCTACGAGGCGGCCATGCTGCTGGAGGATGCCTTGCGACGGCAGGGAATCCGGGATCGCTGCGAAGTGGCAGTCTTTACGCCGGAGACCCTGCCTATGCCGGTCGCAGGACAGGCCATGGGGCAGGCGGTGGTAGCTATGTTGCAGGCCAGGGGCATCACCTTCCATCCCACCTTGCAGCCTGATCACATTGACACAGCGGCCCGCGCGATCGTCTTCAAAGACGGCCAGCGCCAGGCTTTCGACCTCCTGGCCGGTGTCCCGCCGCACCGGGCGCCCCAGGTCGTCCGGGAATCCCCCCTGGCTAACCCGGCAGGCTGGATCCCAGTAGACAAACACACCCTGCAGACCCGCTTTGAGCACACCTATGCCATTGGCGATGTCACCACCATCCCCCTGGCCAACGGCAAGCCACTGCCTAAGGCCGGCGTTTTTGCCAATGGTCAGGCAGAGGTTGTGGCTCAGCGCATTGCCAGCCATATTAAGGGCCTGGCGCCGCAGGCTGTATTCGACGGCCTGGGCTACTGCTGGATCGAGACGGGTAGTGGGCGCGCTGGTTTTGCCAGCGGCCAGTTTTATGCCGAGCCAGACCCCATGGTGCCTCCGCCACGTGCCGGCCGCCTGTGGCACTGGGGCAAGGTGCTGTTCGAACAGTACTGGTTGGGCGATGGCCTCCAGCACGAGATAGCCCGACTGGGGTTGAACGCAGGAGCACGGACCTTTGGGGTGCCGGCTGCCCTTTAGTGTGGAGGGACATAAAATGCGCAAAGTCAACTGGACGCAGGTCGCCGTCTTTGGCCTCGTGGTGCTGTTGGTCTTCCTCGGCGGGTTCCTGGCCGCCAGGGTGGACAAAGAGAAATAGTGTTGCTCTTTCTGGACCAGCTTTCAGGAGTTGGGGATTTGCAAGCCGTTAATGAGAGGTGGACTACTCTACAAGCTATATCAGAGGAGAAGGTAAGCGATGAGACAAACCACTATCAATGTCGAGACCTTGAGAGCGTGGTTAGATCGGGGACAGCCGGTAACGGTGCTGGACATCCGTCCGGCAAGTGAACGCGCCGAATGGCAGATTCCCGGCAGCATGCACGTGGATGCCTATGCCGCATTGAAAGCCCATGATCCCCATGCGCTGGCGGGCGTGGAGCTGCCGGCCGATAGAACGGTGGTGACCGTCTGCGGCGCTGGAGCGACCAGCCTGATTGCCGCCCGGCAACTGCGCGAGCGCGGCCTCCAGGCATTCTCCCTTGCAGGGGGGATGAAGTCCTGGAGCCTGGCCTGGAATAGCGCAGAGGTATCTATACTGGGGTGCGAGGCCCAGATTGTCCAGGTACGCCGTACCGGAAAAGGCTGTCTTTCCTATCTTATCGGTTCAAAGGAGGTAGCCACGGTGATTGATGCAGCACTTGAGCCTGAGGTTTACCTGGACCTGGCCCAGCACTACGGCTGGACGATCAAGTGCGTGCTGGATACGCACGTCCATGCGGATCACCTGTCACGTAGTCGCAAGCTGGTGGAACAGTGTGGCGCGGCACTATTTTTACCGGACCAGCAGCGGGTCTCCTATCCTTTTACGGCTGTTCGCGATGGCGATGTGCTGGCTACCGGCCCAGCCCGGCTAGTGGCGCTCCATACCCCTGGGCATACGGCGGAAAGCACCTGTTATTTGCTCGATGGCAAAGCCCTCTTTACGGGAGATACACTCTTTCTTGCAGGAGTGGGCCGGCCTGACTTGGAGGCCAGCCCCGCTGAGGTTCAGGCCCGGGCGCACATGCTCTACCACTCCCTGCAACGCTTACTTACACTCCCCCCGGAAACGCTTATCTTGCCAGGCCATACCGCTGAGCCGGTGGCTTTCGATGGCAAGGCGCTGGCCAAATCCCTGGCCGAGGTGCGGGCGCAGGTCAAATTGCTGCACCTACCCGAAGATATATTCGTCACAACACTCCTGGCCCGCATCCCGCCAACGCCACCTAACCATCACGCTATCGTCAAGTTGAACGAAGCCGGCCTGTTCCCTGAAGGGGACCCCGGCTACGCGAAGCGTAGCATGGAGCTAGAGGTGGGGGCTAACCGCTGCGCTGTGGCTTAACCAGGAGCTGCTGATGGCCCAGATTATACCTACATCCATCCGTCTCGGCCTGCGGGCCAACTGGCAGCAGTTTGCCCTACTGGTAATAGTCAATGCGTTTGTGGGAGCTATGGTTGGGTTGGAACGGACCATTGTGCCCCTGATCGCCGCACAGGATTTCGGCCTGGTATCCAAGACTATCGTTTTGACCTTCCTGGTCAGTTTCGGCGTGGTCAAGGCACTGGCCAACCTCTTCGCCGGTCGCATGTCTGACCGTATTGGGCGAAAGCAAATTCTGGTCGCAGGTTGGCTCGCAGGGTTGCCAGTGCCGTTCCTGATTATTCTGGCGCCAAGCTGGGGCTGGGTGGTCTTCGCGAATGTTTTGCTGGGGATCAACCAGGGACTATGCTGGTCCACGACCGTGATCATGAAGATTGATCTCGTTGGACCGCAGCAGCGCGGATTGGCCATGGGACTCAATGAGTTCGCCGGTTACCTGGCGGTCTCGCTTTCGGCTCTTATGACCGGTTACCTGGCCGCAACTTTTGGCCTGCGGCCCGTGCCGTTCTACCCTGGCATCGCTTTTGCCGTGTTGGGCTTGCTCCTCTCCCTTTTCTTTGTGCGTGAGACGCGCCTGCACGTCCGGTATGAGGCGCAAAACCAGCCGCAAGACATAGCCACACCGTCGCAAATTACCAGGGAGCCATCGTTCGCTGAGATTTTGCTTCTGACCAGTTGGAAAGACCGGGCGTTGTTTGCCGCCAGTCAGGCAGGCATGGTGAATAACCTGAATGATGGCATGATATGGGGATTGATGCCTATCTTCCTGGCCGGCGCCGGGCTGCCACTGAAACAGGTAGCCCTGATTGCTGCTGCCTATCCAGGCGTGTGGGGCGTAAGCCAACTTATCACGGGGTCTCTCAGCGACCGGTGGGGGCGCAAGTGGATGATTGCCATCGGTATGTGGGTTCAGGCGGTGGGGATCGGGCTGTTCATCATCGGCCAGAGCTTCGCGGTCTGGCTCGGTGCCGCAATGCTGTTGGGCCTGGGTACAGCTTTCGTTTACCCGACGCTCCTGGCGGCAGTATCCGACGTAGCCCACCCGGCATGGCGTGCCTCGGCAGTTGGGGTATACCGGCTCTGGCGCGACGGCGGCTATGCCTTGGGCGCACTGCTCTCGGGCGTTCTAGCCGATACCCTGGGTATCCCCTGGGCAATTGCGGCTATTGGTGGGCTAACGTTTCTATCCGGGCTGGTGGTTGCGGTGGTGATGTACGAGACATTGCCTGCCCGCCGATACAAGCTACACAGCGACTGATGGTAAAGGTTCTGTCTCCCAAAGGAGGTGGTGCTTATTGTTGAGGGTCTATTCACGTTATAGGGTGGAGGTTTGCTTATGGCAAGTGCTGTAGAAATACACCATCAAACGCAGCCATACGCTGCATAGCTAATCATTAGGAGGAAACCATGATTCTTGTGCGTGATGTTTTTCAGGCCAAGTACGGTAAAGCGGATGAGCTGGTGGTCCTGTTCAAAGAGGCCCGGCTGAAGTGGCCAGCAATCGCCCAGTACGGCTCTCGTGTCCTCACCGATGCCAGCGGTCCCTTCTTCACCATTGTTACTGAGACAGAGGTGGTGAGCTTCGCTGAGTGGGAGCGCACCATCGCCGAAGTTTTCAGCCTGCCAGAGTTCGGGAATTGGTTTACCCGCATGCAGCCGCTGGTCGAATCCGGCCGCCGTGAGTTCTACAACATCGTTTCGTGACGCTGGAAGTGATCAGAAGCGGATTTTCAAGGCAAGAATGCCCGGTTCATCACACCCAAAGATCTGGCGGACTTGGTTGTCGCCAATGACCGGGTAGTGAGTATCTAGCACTAGGCAGCAAGCAAGGGAAGTGTGAGGACGAAGCACGGGATGCCGTGCTTCGTCCTCATTGGTATCTGGCCAGACTTAACCTGCTTTGCTGGCTCTGGGATACATCAGGCTCGGGTCATACACCGTTTTCTCATTGTGCAGCTCCCCAACCATCACCCCATCTTGGAGTTGCGTGAACTGCCCGTCGCTCTTGAGGAAGAGATCGTGATCCTGGCGGTACGCCTCCAGGCCGATCTTCAAGGCGGCCTGGGCGCTGAAGAGCCGGGCTACTGCGTTTCCCACCGGCCCTACCCGCACCAGCCCCTGGGCTTCCAGCATAGCGCCCAACTTGTTGAAATCGTTGCCGGGAAAATCGGGGTAGGGAGAGAAAATCACTGCCGGCAGCGGTCCCTCTGTGCCGTCAGGGTAGCGGATGCGACCATCCACTTTACGCCACCAGCGGTAGGAAACCTGTACCAGTTGCTCCAGCATATGAAAGTAGGTACAGCGTAAATAGGGCACCCCCAGCAGCATAATCCGGGCATCCAACTCATAAAACTTCCAAAAGGGACTATCGGCGGCCCAGACCAACGTGCCATGATGGGAGGTAATCTCCGCGGCAGAGGGTCCCAAGGCGCCTACCGCACCGCTGATGTGATGGCTGCGTAAGGCGCCGGGGCGGGTGCGGGCCGCCTCGCTGATCTGGCCCATCTCTGAAGGGTCGCGCTGCGGATCGAAAATGGGCGTAGGATTCTGATTCTGGGAAAAGATAAAGGTGGGAAAGGCCAGGGTGCCGCTTGGCCCCAGCACCTCCAGCAAGGCATCGACCACCGTCTCCCCTCCGCCGGCCACGTGCCCGATACTGCTCAAAGAGCTATGGACGAAGACAATATCGCCCGCTGCTACGCCTAAAGCCCTGAAGGCTGTCGCAATTTGCTCTTGGGTGAGGATTTTCATAGATATTTGCTCGTGTTGTGGCGCAGAGATTTTCAAGCAGAAAAACCAGTGGACGGATAGGCTTTGATTATAGGTGACGTGCGATTTGATGTCAATGTTAACCTCCTGTAAACCAAAAGCTATTAACTTGCTGAGCAGTTGCTGAGCTAGGCTTGCGTTTTAAGCTTATTACCCGATTGACAAGACTGTGAGATTCTGATATTCTATCTGTATCAAGCATATGGCTATCGATGCCTGAAATCTTATTCATACTCGTTCAGGCGCCTTGGCTACAGCAGGTTCGTTTTTCATTGCCCTTTGCTCTACGAGAAATTGTCCAGATTTGCAGATCCGCACCAACTTATTTCTCTGGTTTTGCACCTGTAAGTTCTTTTGTGTACAATTCAAATCTAATATGACTTCGTCGGTATTAAGGCCCTTGGTATCCGGTATTGATTCCAGTAATCCGGAGAAAGAAGCCCATAGCTCCTTTGAGACCATCTTTACAGGGTTCCTTAGCTAGAATGGCAGTCATAGAAATCTCCCCTAAGCACGGAGGCGATCATACGTTTCCGAGATCTGCTTTGCCGTTCCACCCAGGCAGTGAGGCCCTATGGGTCTGCTGTCAATCTTCCAGCAGCCTATCTCAACCGGTTTTATTAGTACCTTATTGATCCGGCAAATGTTTGGGCGCGAAGATAGTTGGTTTTTCGACAAATTGTGGGTCAATCTATCAAGGAGGAAAGATGAAAAAGATTGGGGAATCACAACAGGTATCTCGCAGGCATTTTCTGAGAATGATGGGGCTAGGAGCTACCCTGGTGGCAGGCTCAGGTATCCTGGCTGCTTGCCAGGCGGCAGCTACCCCGACTAGTGCCCCAGCAGCGGCGGCCACCCAGGCGCCCGCCGCTGCGGCTACAAAAGCCCCGGCAGCGCCGGCTGCGCCTGTGGCCACACAGGCCCCAGCCGCGGCCCAGAGGGGAGGCACGCTGGTCTTTGGCTACCCGCAAATTACCAGCTATGACCATTTCTGCGCCGTGGGTACCAGCGCCGGGGGCAGTGATGTCTACAGCCGGCGCTTCGTCTTCAGCAAGCTGGTGACATCGGATGTGGATTTCAAGAATTGGGTGCCCGACCTGGCCGAAAAATACGCCTTCACCGGCAATACCTGTACGTTCAATTTGCGCAAGACTGTAAAATGGCATGACGGCCAGCCCTTTACCTCAAAGGATGTGATCTTCAGCATCCAGGCAGAGGGTGTGGTGAAAACGAACTTCGGCTCCCAGTTGAAGCGCCTCATCGTCGGCATGGCGGATTACGCCGATGGCAAGGCCACCAGCATCTCCGGCGTCAAGGCGCCGGATGACTATACTATTGTCGTAGAAATGACCAAGCCCTACCGGGAGACCTTCCTGGCGGCTATCGACCAGACGGTGATGGTGCCCAGCCATATCCTGGGGACCCTGGCGAACCAGACCCAACTGAAGGATATGTGCAAAACCCCATTTGCCCTGGAAACTCCGATTGGCACCGGTCCCTTCAAGGTCACCAAGTATGTGCCGGATCAGTACGTAGAATACGAGCCTTACGCCGATTATCACTTCGGCAAGCCGTTACTGGATAAGCTGATTTATCGCTCCTTTGCAGATGCCCAGAGCCTGGCGGCCGCGCTGGAGAAGGGGGAAGTACACGTCGGCACCATTCCCCCCACAGAGTATAAGCGCTTCCAGACGATGCAGCATATAGATATCCTCTTGCGGCCGGGATTGGCCACTACGATGGCTGTCATCAATACGCGCCGCCCGGCGTTGAAGGACAAGCGGGTACGCCAGGCGTTGCTGTATGCCATCGACCGCAAAACCTGGGCGAGTCAGGTGCAGGCCGGCACGGTGGAGGCTTTCGACACGCCGTTCTATTATGAGAAATACGGTATCAGCCCTACGGTCAAGAAATATGCCTATGATCCCGAGAAGGCCAAGCAGTTGCTGAAGGATGCCGGCTGGGATAGCAACACCCCCCTGAAATGGTATATCGGCGGCCCCCTGGCGCCCGCCACCGAGGCCGCGCTAAACCCGATTAACGATAATTTCAAAGCGGTGGGCATCAAGACCGAATACGATTTGCGTCCCCGCACGACGTCGTATTGGGAAGAGCCGCTGGATTGGGACGTGGTCTATAGTGCTCTAGCTTTCGGCACGGTGCCCTTCGCTATGGCCAACCACTTCCGCAGTGACAGCACATCGAGCAGCAACGGGTTGAAAGTCGCGGCCTTGGATCCGCTGTTTGATACCTGCGAGATTAGCGAAAACCAAGAGGAGATCAAGCAGGCCGTTTGGAAGATCCAGGATATCCTGTCCGACGAATGTCCCATTATGCAATTGACCCGTAGTCCCGGCGTCTGGGTGATCAATAAGAAGGTGCAGGGGGGCCTCAGGCCGGTCTATGCTCTATGGACCGCGAACTTCTGGGGTATGCACAAGGTCTGGGTTACAGGCTAAGCGGTTGGTTGCAGCGTTTCCGGTCTTGTACCATTTTGTTCAGGGGAAGAGTTCTGCTCTTCCCCTGAACAACCCGGAATTCTAGCAAAGGAGTTTGGTGTATGAGTGAATACCTGCTGCGGCGCTTTCTGCTCATCTTTCCGCTCATTATCGGTATCACTTTCCTCGATTTTATTTTCATCAACCTGGCGCCAGGTGATCCGATCAATGCTATGATCGATCCTATGGTGATGACCTTTATGTCCAAAGAGGAGGTGCAAGCGCGCCGGGCAGAATTAGGATTGGATAAGCCCCTGGTGGTTCGCTATGTCAGTTGGGTAAAAGAGCTGGCGCAGGGTAACCTGGGCTATTCCATTATGTTTAAGAATTCGGTGGCTAAGTTGATCCGTGGCAGCGTCGGCAATACCATCACTTTGATGGTGTGGGCGCTCATTACCTCTGTCGTTGTCGGCATTGTACTGGGGATCATATCGGCCTTACGTCCTTATACCAAGCTCGACTATGCCCTGACGGCTTTTGCCTTCACGGGGGTGGCTATGCCGGGATTCTTCTTTGGCCTGGCGCTTATCTACCTGGTTTCCCTGAAAGCCGGCTTGTTACCCACTTCCGGGTTGGTGACGCCGGGTCTGCCTCCTTCAGTATGGGATAGTGCGCAACATCTAATCCTGCCTGTCGCCGCCCTGGCCTATGAAGGCATTGCCAGTATCATGCGCTATACGCGGGGCAGTATGTTGGAGGTCTTACATCAAGATTATATCACCACCGCGCGGGCCAAGGGGTTGCGCGAACCGCGCGTCATTCTGCGCCACGGGTTTGTCAACGCCATGTTACCGGTGATTACGATTATTGGACTACGCTTGCCGTCCCTGTTCGCGGGCAGTGTAATCATTGAAACCATCTTTAGTTTGCCAGGTATGGGCAAGCTGATGGTCGACGCCACCAGCTTCCGCGATTACCCGTTGATTATGGGGGGATTGCTGATCTCTGCCTTGCTCGTTTTGCTGAGCAACCTGGTGGCTGATATTTCTTATGCCGTCGCCGATCCCCGGATTCGCTACCAGTCGTAAGACTGGCACCAGACGTAAGGATGGCTTATGAGCACTACCGAAAGAGCAAATATTTCGGCCCCTGTGGGCACTGCGGCGCCGATCGAAAGGTCCTCCCGCATTGTAACTCCCTGGCAGCGCTTCTATCACCGCTTTCGCCATCACAAAATGGCCACGGTAAGTATAATTTTCATCATCCTGCTCAGCTTGATGGGCATTTTCGCTCCCATCGTGGCCCCCCTCGATCCCACTAAAACGAATCTCGCCCAGGCGCTGCAAGGGCCTGACGCGACCCATTGGTTGGGTACCGATCCGTCAGGGCGCGATGTCTGGTCTCGTATTATCTATGCCATCCGCATATCATTATCTGTCGGGATCGTGGCGGTAGGAATTTCGGTAGCCATCTCGTTGATCCTGGGCACCATTTCCGGCTTTTACGGTGGTAAGGTGGATATGGTGATCATGCGGATCACCGATGTGATCATGTCCTTCCCCGGGCTGATCATCATAATGACGGTAGTGGCTCTGCTGGGTCCCAGTATTTACAATGTGATGGCGGTGATCGGTCTGCTGGGTTGGCCGGGCACTACCCGCCTGATTAGAGCGCAAATCCTTTCCGTGCGCGAGTGGGACTTCATTACCGCCGCGCGGAGTGTGGGTGTGCCTGACCGGCGTATCATGTTTGTGCATGTGCTGCCGAATGCCGTTGCGCCGTTGGTGGTAGCGGCAACCTTCGGCGTGGCAGGAGCCATTTTAACCGAAGCCGGGTTGAGTTTTCTCGGCCTGGGTGTTTTGCCCCCAGCGCCCAGTTGGGGCAACATGCTGAACCAGGCGCGCTCTATCTCTATGCTGGAGCGCAATCCCTGGTTTTGGATGCCCCCCGGCATCATGATTCTGTTAACAGTCCTCGCCATCAATTTCATCGGCGATGGCTTGCGCGATGCACTCGATCCACGGATGAAGCTTGATTGATTCCATAACCCCTTAGGAGCAGAACTTGCCATGAAAAAATATCGTGCTGCGGTAATCGGTTGCAGTCGGATGGGCGCCTTCATCGACAACGAAGTCATCGGTTATCCCAATATTGTGTTGCCCTACTCCCACGCCAGCGGCTTTATGGCTTGCGATCGCATAGACCTGGTGGCCTGCGCCGATGTACGGGCCGACGTGATGGAAGAATTCGGCAAACAGTATCATGTGCCCAAAGAACGGCAGTATACGGATTATCGCGACATGATTGCCAAAGAAAAGCTGGATATCGCTAGTGTAGCCACGCAGCCGGAACAGCGCGCCGAAATCGTGATCTATGCCGTCGATCACGGGGTCAAAGCTATCTACGCCGAGAAGGCGATGGCCGCTTCTATGACCGAAGCCGACGCTATGGTGGCTGCCGTGGAGCGCAACGGCGCCATCTTAAACCTGGGTACTAACCGCCGCTGGAACCCGCGCTACGATAAAATGAAGGAAATCATTGACAGTGGCGAACTAGGCCCCTTGAAATCATTGATCATCTACAACAATGATACCCTCTTCAACTCTTCCAGCCATACCTTTGATCTGATCTTGCGCTTAAACAGCGACCATGCGGCCGAATGGGTGCAGGCTTACCTGCCAAACGATGAAGGGCTCTTCGACGGTGACCTCCTGCGCAAAGATCCTTTGGCGCAGGGCACCATCCAATTCGATAATGGGGTTACTGCTTATGCTCTGCTAACGCCGCGCAAGGGCGAGTGGGAAGCCATCTGCGAAAAGGGATCGCTGACGGCCTACAGCGATGGCTATGAGCTGCAACTGCGTTACAACGCGCCCCTGGTCGAAGGCAAACCCTGGATGGGATCTAAAGCCGGCGCCTTCCCGCCGGTCACGCATGCCAGCTCGACGCTGCGCCTGGTCGAGGACCTGGTCCATTCCCTGGATACGGGAGAGCCGCCGCGCGGTGGGGTGCGCGTCGCCCGGGCGAGCACCGAACTGCTCTTTGCCTTTATCGAGTCCCACCGGCGCGGCGGATGCCGGGTGAGCTTGCCGCTGCAAGATTCTAAGTTGCAATTGCAGCGCAACCGCAACCCGAACCAGCCGAAATATGCGCCGGTTTAAGTAACTACACCGGACTATTTGATGGGTGTAGCCTAGCCCCTTGTGATTCTGTAGGAAAACGCCCTTAATACTACTAGGGGCTGTGTCTGCTTCGGTCCATTTTCCCGTATCTAGTGGGGAAATAACCGAAAACCTACAGAATCCCTTGTGGGCGCGGGGGACGGGCACAAGGCCCTAGACTACAGGAGGCCTTTCAACATTAGTTTTTGCGCAGCGCCAGACCGCCATCGATGCGCAATACTGAGCCCGTGATATAATCGGCCTGGGGTGAACACAGGAAGGCTACGGCTGTACCAAGTTCCTCGCTGGTCCCTAGCCGGCCCCAGGGTATGCGTGCTCCGCCCGCCTGAATTTCGGCCTCCGTATAATAGGCGCGTTCACCCGGCGTATCTATCCAACCCGGGTTGATGACGTTCACGTTAATGTGGTGAGCGGCCAATTCGTTGGCTATGGTGGCTCCCAGGTGAATGATACCCACCTTGCACATATTATAGGCGCTCCAATCGGCGAAAGGCACCTCCGCATGGATGGAACTGATAATAACAATCTTGCCACCTTCGCCTTGTTTAACCATCTGCCTGGCGCCTAACTGGCATGCGTGCCAGACGCCAAATAAGGTGACATCTACCACCCTTTGTACATCTGCCCAGGCCATTTCAATGAAAGGCACCCGTATGGCGTAAAAAGCATTTGCTACAACTGCATCCAATCTCCCAAAATGGCTCAGAGCCTGGTCGAACAGGTTCTCCACCTCTTGCCGCACGCCTACGTCGGCCTGGATCGCCAGAGCCTTGCCTCCCAGATGTTTGATATCTTGGACTACCTGCTGAGCCTCATCGCCGTGGGAACGATAGTTCACGACCAGGTCAAATCCATGCTGTGCCAACGCCAGGGCGCTGCTCCGGCCAATTCCCCGGCTGGCGCCTGTTACCAGAGCAACTTTAGAATTTTTCGGCATTGTTTTATGGGACTCCTTTATAGACAAACCAAGCAAAAAAGGTACAATGATTATAAGTTGTCTTCCATCGACAGTCAACGAATAATTCCCTGTAACCCCGGCGACTTCTGAGTAGCTATGGCTTATCATGTTTATAAATCGTAACTGCTCAGGTAGGTGAGTCAGGGAAAAGGGAAGGCGGCATAAAGGGAGAACCGAGGGAGGCCAGCAACAAAACATCCAAAACCCGTTGACCCTGTTTGCGGGCGGTGGAGATATAGCTGCGGATCTGGCAAAAGAGCTGGGCC
>SHYO01000118.1 GCA_009692745.1 Chloroflexota bacterium | reverse complement strand
AATTATCTCCGGCAGTCCCAGCCGCTGCATTGTTTCCAAAAGCAGCGGAAAATCATCTATCCGTTCGCTTGTAATGGTAAGTTCAGGTGTCATCCCCTAAGCTTACCAGGTAATTCGCGATTTGCCTATAAATTTCAGCGAAAGGTCAGGATTCATGTTACAGAAAGATCCAAATACCTTTTTTTACCGTAATTTAATCTATAGGGGGTTGACAGATGGGCCGGCTTATGCCATAATTAAGTAAGTAAGTTCAACAGACATTATTACGATTTATTTTAAGCAATCATCCTAATTTTTTTGCTATCCTTATTTTCAAGGAGGTGATGCCGAATGAGTAGACCTAAGCAGCGGGGCATCACCGAAGGTGGCCGGTAGTACCGGTCCCAGGTGATGTCTCAATAGCACAGAAGGCTCCTGCTCTGCAGGGGCCTTTTGTGTTTCTAGGGAAGATGGTTATAATCTCCTACGCAGTACCTTCACTTCCGGCCGCTCAGCAGTAACATCCCACAATTCATGGAGGAAAACACGTGCTACGTACTCATACGTGCGGGGAATTGCGCTCTGCACACCTTGGCCAGATGGCCACATTGGCAGGTTGGGTTCACCGGCGGCGGGATCATGGTGGGTTAATTTTTATCGACCTACGGGACCGGTATGGTATCACCCAGATCGTTTTTAATCCTGAGATTTCCCCGGCAGCGCATACCCTGGCGGAAAGCCTGGGGAATGAATACGTGATTCAAGTGACGGGCGCGGTGGAACACCGCTTGCCCGGGCAGGAAAACCCCAACCTGGCAACAGGCGCGGTGGAAATGGTGGCCCAGAGTCTAAAAATATTGAATGCGGCCAAAACGCCCCCCTTTTCGCTCAATCGGGAGTCAGAGGTGGATGAGAATCTGCGGCTGCGCTACCGCTACCTGGACCTGCGGCGGGAGCGCATGCAGCACAACCTGGTGTTACGCCATAAAGTAATAAAGTTCATCCGGAATTACCTGGATGCACGGGGTTTCATTGAGATTGAAACGCCCATTTTGATAAAGAGCACGCCGGAAGGGGCGCGGGACTACCTGGTGCCCAGCCGGGTACATGCCGGCAAATTTTATGCTTTGCCGCAAAGCCCGCAGCAGCTTAAGCAACTTCTGATGGTCGCGGGCATGGACCGGTATTTCCAGATTGCCCGCTGTTTCCGCGATGAGGACCAGCGATCTGACCGCCAGCCGGAGTTTACCCAGTTGGATATGGAGATGAGCTTCATAGAGCGGGAAGACATTCTGCAACTGACCGAAGCTCTCTTCATCGAAATGGTGGAGACGGTTTCCGACAAGCAGATCAAGTTCAAGCCCTTCCCGCGCCTCTCCTACGATGAATCGATGCTGAAATACGGCAACGATAAGCCGGATCTGCGCTTCGACCTGCCCATGTCCGATATAGCAGACTTGGTGCCTGCAACCGAGTTTACGATCTTCAAGGAGGCGCTGGCACAGGGCGGAATTGTACGCGCGCTGCGCGCTCCGGGCATGGCGAGCTATAGCCGCAAACAAATAGATGAGCTGGTAGAGTTCGTCAAAGCCCAGGGAGGGAAAGGGCTGGCACATTTATCCGTAGCGGAGGAGGGCGTACGCGGTCCGGTAGCCAAATTCTTCCCGCAAGGCGTGGTGCAAGAGTTGGTGCAACGCAGCGAGGCGCAACCCGGGGATTTGATCCTGATGATGGCAGATAAGGCCAAGGTAGTGAATGAGGCCATGAGCCGGCTGCGGGTGGAGATCGGCCGGCGCCTGGGATACCTGGATGACCATATCATGGCCTTTGCCTGGGTGATCAATCAGCCTATGGTGGAGTGGAACGAAGAAGAGCAGCGGTGGGAAGCAGTCCACCACCCGTTCACAGCTCCTTGGGATGAGGATATTCCTTTGCTGGATATAGATCCGGGGAAGGTGCGGGCTAAAGCTTACGATATCGTCTGTAACGGCTATGAAACCGGGGGCGGGAGCATCCGCATCTACCAGCGCGATATACAAGAAAAAGTCTTTGGACTGATTGGTCTGACTATGGAAGAGGCGCGGGCGCAATTCGGGCATATGCTGGAGGCTTTTGAGTTCGGCACACCACCCCATGGCGGCATTGCGCCGGGGATCGACCGGCTGGTGATGTTGCTAGCCTCGGAACCTAACATCCGCGAGGTGATGGCCTTCCCGAAGAATAACAACGCCCTGGATCTGATGACCAATGCACCATCACCAGTGTCAAAGAAGCAGTTGAAGGAATTACATATTAAACTGGATGAGTAGAGCGGCCTACTGTTGTGTTTCCAGCCACTGCGGGCGCAGAATACCCATAATCAGCCGGTCCCAGCGCTGCCCGTCCCGCATCAGCGCCTGGCGCATGGCGCCTTCATGGCGGAATCCCACGCTCTCATAAGCGCGGATGGCTACCTGATTATTGGCATTCACATCCAGGCCCACGCGGTGTAGGTTCAGCTCGTTGAAAGCGTAGTTCAAAATGAGCTGCAGCGCATCCCTGCCATATCCCTGCCCGCGGTAGGTAGGATCGCCAATGCCGATGGCCATCAAGGTGCTCTGATTATTCCACTCGATACTATGCAAGGCTACGAAACCGATGAGGGTATCATCCTTAATCGACCGCAGGCGGAAGGTAAAGGAGCGGGACTCCCCTCCCGGCGCCCGCTCCCGATCGCCCCAGTTTTCCCCGGAGAAAGGTTGGGCAAAGTCTGTATCCAGGTGGCGGAGATATTCGGGGTCCTGGCTCCAACGTGCGAATGCTTCCCCATCGGCGGCGCTGGGCGCTGCTAACCGCACAAGCTTGCCACGGAATAAGTTTCTTTCTACAGGGGGCACGGGCTATTCTCCTCCCAGGAATGCATGCAGATGGCGGGTAGTTGGAGTATAAAAATGCCCTGTGAGGTCAAACCCACAAGGCAAGAGAGCATAAGAAAGAGCGCAAGAAAAGGGCCTGACTGGCTTGAAAAAATGCGGCCCCGCCATGCCGTGTGCAGGCGAGAGTCTTGAACCTGCCCTCGGAAGGTGGGTGCCTACCAGCCGGTTTTGCCCAGAGTTTAGTCCAGACAGCCCTGGTCTGAGATCGGCTCCCGCAAATAAAACGTTGGCTCAAGACGGTACGCGCATCACGTACATGGCAGGGCACACCCCTAGTATAGCACAAACGGTTCCTTGGGGCAATAGATCGTATTCATTCATCTAATGTGTACCGAAGGGTTGCAACCGGCCTTGCCCTGAAAAGTTACGCTAAAGTTAAGATTATTCATTTTGCACAACCTTTTGTTGCTACCTTTGTGATTTCCGGTATTTTGCTCCTGGCACAATTTCACTGGACCTCGCTGGCGGGTCTCACTGCGCCAGAAACTCTTCTAGCCCCCACCGCTGGCATTGTCTTCGATAGCGCCAGTAAGGCCACACCTGCTAATGCCCAGGTGAATTCTCTGACCTGGTCTCATACAGTGGGAAATGGGAATAACCGCATCCTCATCGTAGGGGTATCTTTAACGACCTTTGCCGGGGTGGTCAACACTGTAACCTATAACGGAACCCCACTGGCTAAGATTGGGGAGGGAAACTCGTCACAGCAGGCGCGCCTGGAGATGTGGCAGCTTAGTTAACCCGCCCACCGGCACAGCCAACGTCGTCGTGTCCCTTTCCGCCAGCGAGCTGGCGATGGCCGGAGCAGTTTCCTATTCCGGCGTAGACCAGGTCGCCCCCACCGGGCCGTTCACCTCCACGATCAGCAACCCTTTGACGCTGCTGGTGCCGGCGGCGCCGGGCGAAGTCGTGGTGGATGTGCTCGCGGCGGATGGCACCGGCGTGAGCCTGACCGGAGGGCAAACGCAACGGTGGATCGGGGACAGCGTAATTATCCTGAGCGACCAATTTGATGCAGTGGGGATTGGTAGTGAGAAAGCCGGGGCTTCCCTGGGACTTGCCACGTCATACGCTTTCACCCTCTTTTGGTCGGGAGTCCTGGGGGGCGTGGCGCTAAAACCGGCAGCCGCAAGCCCTGGCGCCTGCCCGGATTTTTAATGCAGACACCTTCGTCAACAACTCCGATCTCCAGTTGATTGCCGGCCGTTGGAGGCAGAACAACGGCAGCCAGGGCTGGGATGCCAGCTATGACTTGAACACTAATAATCGCGTCGACGTGGAAGACATTATGCGGGTGGCTACCCAATTAGGGACTGCCTGCAATGCGGCTACGGCCACACCCACGGCTACTACCAATGGCCCTACGGCTACAGCCACAGCCACCGCTACGGCTACTCCCAATGGCCCCACGGCTACATCCACAAGCACCGCAACAGCCACTGCTACTACCAACCCCACCACACCAGCGTGGATTTCCTATGTAAACCAGTTGCGGGCTTTGGCGGGATTAGCGCCGGTAACGGAAAATGCTGCCTATAGCGCTGGCGATGTGAAACACGCCCGCTACATGGTGAAGAATGGGTTTATCGGCCACACTGAGGACCTCAATAACCAATGGTATACCGCGGAAGGTCTCCTCGCCGCCCAAAACGCCAATGTCAGTGTCGACTCCAACATCAATGCCCCTGATGAGTCCGCCATTAACGGCTGGATGGTTGGGCCTTTCCACGGCATCGGCATCATCGATCCCACCCTGCAGCAGGTTGGTTTTGGCAGTTACCACGAAAATACCAACCAATGGAGGACGGCCGCCACCTTGGATGTCTTACGCGGCCGGACCGGCACGGGGACCTACCCGGTCAAATGGCCCTCCACCGGTGCGCCCGTGTGGCTGAAACAGTACGATGGCAACGAATCTCCCGATCCGCTGGCGAGCTGCGCGGGATATACCGCACCTGCAGGGTTACCCATCTACCTGCAAATAGGTAACGGCAGTCTGACGCCCAATGTGACAGCTACCTCGTTTAAACAAGGGGCGACGGAGCTGGAGCATTCCGTATTTGATGAGACCAGCTACACCAATCCGAACGGCGGTCAGCAGACCCTGGGCCGCCAGGTGCTTGATGGCCGCGATGCGATTGTATTGCTACCCAAAAACCCTCTCACACCGGGCCAGACCTACACCGTCTCCATCACTACCAACGGCCAGACCCACACCTGGTCATTCACCGTCTCGGCCACCGCCGCGGCGGCGGGGCCTGAGACCAGGCGACTTAGCCGTTAAGAGAGATTCTGGCGGAGGGGCGGGACCATCCCGCCCCTCCTGCCACTGCCAGGACGTTAGAAACCAGATTTAAGAAAAATGTGAGCGATTACCATCATCTAGCCAGGGGGCCAGTGCATAGGGCGCCCGCCCAGCACGTGGAAGTGGAGATGGTCGACGGATTGGCCGGCATTCCGTCCAATATTGGTTACCACACGGTAGCCATCCTGGGCGATTTTCTCTTGCTCGGCTATCTGGGCACACACCTGCAGCAGGTGACCTACCAGGGTCTGGTGATCTTCTCCAACAGCATCATGCAGCGACGTGAGATGTTGGTTGGGGATTACGAGAATATGCACCGGAGCTTTGGGATTGATGTCCCGGAAGGCGGTCGCCAGCTCATCGTGGTAAACAATTTGGGCCGGGATCTCCTCCCGCGCAATCTTGCAGAAGATACACGCCATATTTCCTCCTCACATCATATCTTACGGCAGTAAACCTTCCGTAGGAAGACCGGACAATATGAATCCCTGGGATTCCGGCAAATTGTCCAACAGGCCGGCCGGGCACTATACACCATGAAAACATTCACCTTGTCACCCCTTCACCCTCTCACCTTGTCATTTTTATCACTTGGGGCAGATTTCGCCCCACACGCTTTGGTCATCGGCGCGTTGCAGGCGCACATTGGTCAGGGTATTACGTGCCAGGGGAATCATCGCCGGGGCGCTAACATGGAGGTAATTATCGGTAAAACCGCTCCATATCGGACCTGCACTGCCACCTAAGGCTGCGGTGGAAGAGGATTCCCAGAGCACTTCCAATTCCCGGCCGATGAAGCGCCGGTGAAAGGCGGCTGCCAACGCGGCAGCGGTGCCATTCATAGCAGCAGAGCGAGCGCTGCGTACCGCAGGATCGACCTGCCCGGCAAACGCGGCGGCGGCTGTGCCTGGACGGGGGGAGTAGGAGAAAACATGCACCTTTGCAAAATCCATCTGGGCTACAAATGCCTGGCTGGCGGCAAATTCAGCCTCGGTCTCGCCGGGAAAGCCCACAATCACATCGGTCGTAATGGCCACATCCGAAATCGCAGCGCGGATCTGTGCCATGACCGCCGCAAATTGGTGGGTCTTATAAGGGCGCTTCATGCGCCCCAGCACCGTGTCGCTGCCGCTCTGCAGGGAGAGGTGCAGGTGGCGGCAAAGGCGGGCATTCTGCCAGCAAGCCAGCAGATCCTGGTCCAATTCCCAGGGAGCAATAGAGGTGACTCGTAAGCGATAAACATCGGTTTCGCGCAAAATGGCGCGGATCAAGTCCGCGAGGCGATAGTTTTCGCAGCGGTAACTGGAAACCTGCACCCCCGTCAGCAAAACTTCCAGGTAGCCGGCCTGCACCAGGTGCTGCACCTGCCGGACCACTTCACCGAGGGGGACGCTGCGTTCGGCGCCGCGCATCATGGGAATGATACAATACGTACAGCGCATAGCGCAGCCATCTTCAATTTTGACGAAGGCGCGGGTATGGCCGGCGGCAGGCCGGGCATAGGGCACGGGAGGCATAGCTACTTCTCCCTGCCCCATGTGGGCCATCAGCAGTGGTACCAGGCGCTCTTTCTCCCGGTTAGGCACATGCAAAGCGACGCCTGGGATCTTTTGCGCCTGCTGAGATTCCATCTCAGCATAACAACCGGTCATCACGACCAGTTGATCCGCGCCCTGGCGACCGGCCTGGTAGGCGGCCTGGCGCGACTTACGCGCCGCGTGCTGGGTGACGGTACAGGAGTTGATGATAGTGACATCGGCCTGGGCAGGGTCTGCGACGACCTCCCACCCCATGCCAGTCAGGTCCCGCATCCAGGTATCGGCCTCAGCCTGGTTCAGCTTACATCCGAGGGTGACAAAGGCAACTTTCATGCGGGGACTATATCATAGGGGGAACAATTTTGGCAAATTGTCCTACATGCCATCTCCTAGTCGTACTTGTGTTAGCGGCTGTTGGCGATCTCAGGGCACGGGGTAGGCGCCGCCTGGCCATACCTGCGCAGTCTGGCTCCCCATTCCAGCAAGCGCGCCCCAAGGAAAACGGCCAACTGTTGATCCCATCTGGACCGGTTGAGATGCACCTGGCGGATTAGCCGCTCATTGTCGGCTTCCCGCACAAAATCATTAAATCGTTCCTGATGTACTAACCAATCAACTATATTCGGTTGCATCCTGGATTCTCCTCTGCTACTGCATATCACCCATTGTTTAGCCAACGGCGAATAGAGGCAATATGGTCATCATAATACATTGGCCTGGCTCAATTGTGGGATCGCTGCCAGAGCCAGCGACTCTCCCATTCGGGGCTATCGACTCCATCCCGGCTATCGGCCCCCCACCGGAAAGCAGCTAACTCGAACAAAGCTATTGCCAGCACAACCACCAGAATTCCCATGGTTACTTCCCTCCGTAGTCCCGCTGGTTCTTGACGTTTTTTCTTAACTGGCTATAATTATCTTTGATGGTTAGATTATACCATATATTATATAACCTGTCAATGTATTTTTGAGGGTTATAATTAAATTTTAAGATTGTGAGGTCTGGTCTATGGAAGAGCAAGAAAAGCCTGAAAATAGCTTTGGTCTCATCGCCGGCTGGCTGTGCCTGGATTTTACCAATACGGTTAGCCGGGAGGATCACACGCTAAATCACGAACGGCTCCACAGTTATGCGGACCTGGTAGCCTGGAGCCAGCAAGCACAAATCCTGAATCCCGCAGCAGCTCAGGAACTACTGTGGGAAGCCTGGCAACGGCCGGAAGCAACGACGCGGGTAGTAGCCCAGGCTATCCAACTGCGCGAGGTAATCTACGAGATCTTTTCGGATATTGCCGCAGGGCGGAAAGCCCTTCCGGCCAGCCTGGCCCAGTTGAATGGCGCCCTGGCGCAGGCCTTGGTCCATTCGCGGGTAGTACCGCAGGAAGAGGGATTCGCCTGGGAGTGGGAGGAGGATACCACCGCTCTGGTGCGGGTGCTCTGGCCGGTAGCTAAATCCGCCGCGGATCTCTTGATCGATGGGGAGTTGGATCGGGTCGGCGAGTGTGCTAACGATGCATGCGGCTGGCTGTTCATCGATACTAGCCGGAATCACAGCCGCCGCTGGTGTGATATGAAGGATTGCGGTAACCGGGCTAAAGCCCAGCGGCATTATACGCGAAAGAAGAAAAAGGACGGGATGGAGGCCAGGGCATAGACGGCTGGCGGCGGATTACGCAAAAGTGCCGTTGACGAATCAGGGGCTTCTGGTTACAATCAAACGCTCACTTGCGGCTTAATAAAGTAGGTATCACACTCAGGAGTGAATGATCCATGTTGCCAACCTCCCGGCCCTCACCGGCCGCAGTTCTAACTGCCAGGCTGCCCACCATAGGGCCTCTGAGCTTATTACGTAATACCTCCTTGCTTTCGGTAGCGACGGGGCATTTTAGCAACGATTTATTCTCGGGCACTGTACCCGTCATGCTGCTGGTATTGAAGCCACTGCTGGAACTCAGCTATACGCAGGTGGGTGTGGCAGCCACGGTCTTTACCCTGGCCTCTTCCCTGACTCAGCCCTTTTTCGGGTACCTGGCGGACCGATTCGGCGCCCGGATGTGGGCTATCGCCGGTTTGACCTGTATCTCGATCTTCATCGGTTTGGCGACCCAATCCCAGAGCTTTGCCACTCTGGTGGTTTGGAATATACTGGCGGGGCTGGGCTCGGGAGCTTTCCACCCCGTCGGCGGCGCCACCGCCGCCAGAGCCGGGGGCATCTACCGCGGCGCAAGTATGTCTATCTTTCTGGTGGGAGGGAATACGGGCTTTGCTTTCGGCCCTCTGATATGGAGCAACCTGTATGCTACCTTCGGCCGGGAGGGGGGCTGGTTCTTCACGCTCGGTGGGCTGATCCTCACAGCTATTCTCTTCTTCGCCATGCGTAGTTTACCGCGCGGCAATTCCGCCACATCGCGCAGCGCCGGCAAGAAGGAGCGGGTTGAGATGGGCGTGGCTCCGCTCACAGTGGTAATCTTGATGCTGGTGATCCTGACCCGCTCCTGGACCCATACCACCATGACTACTTACCTGCCGCAACACTATAACAACCTGGGCTTCTCGATAGGCCTGGTCAGTTCTTTACTCTCCGGCTTTTTATTTCCTCTGGCCCTGGGCAGCCTGTTGGGAGGATTTATGGCGGACCATTTCGGCCGCAAAAAGGTGTTAGGAATTTGTATGATATGCCTGGTACCGGCCATGTGGTTCTCGCTAGATCTTTCCAACCTGGTGAACCTGGCTGGTATCCCTGTAGCGGGGTTCCTGATCGGCATGACGTTGCCAATTACCCTGATCATGGCGCAGGATATCTTTCCTAAAAGCATGGGGATCATGACGGGGATGGCTTTCGGCTTTACCTTTGTGGCCGGGGCGATGGGCCAGCAAAGCACGGGGATAATGGCGGATGCCATCGGGCTGAACACCAGCCTGCATCTGGTGGCTCTCTTACCGGCGGTGGGGGCTATTTTGACCCTCTTACTCCCCAGTACTATGCCAAGCGGTGTTGACAAAGGCAATCCCATCTAATTTGGACGTCATACGAGAACTATGCTGGTGGCATACGCGCCCAATGCGAGCGAGACGCTGCCCGAACTTCGTTCGGGGGTGCTCCCAGGAAATCCATTAAGATGCGATTGCCCTGCGGTGTTGACCGAGGGGCAGGTTGCTAGTATAGTTCTGCGAGTAAAAATTCAACAAGATCGATTTATAATAAGGGTTCACCATGGCTGGCAAACAAAAAGTAAGCAAAGAGCAGAGCGCAGAGGCGGCATCCCCGCCACTTACGACAGTGCCTCCGGCGACGGAGCGCTTACCGGAGATTTTGCATCGGCTACAGACAACCCATCCAGATGCGAAGTGCGCGCTGGATCACAATAATGCGTTAGAATTATTGGTGGCGACGATCCTCTCGGCCCAATGTACCGATGAGCGGGTCAATTTAGTCACACCAGCGCTGTTTGCCAAGTATCCTACGGCCGATGCCTTTGCCCAAGCTGACAGGGCGGAACTGGAAGAAGCGGTGCGCTCCACCGGCTTCTACCGCAACAAAGCAGCCCACATCCAGCAAGCTTGCCGCTTGCTGGTCGACAAACACCACGGCGAGGTACCTGCCGATATGGCGGCCTTATTAGAATTACCCGGCGTGGCGCGTAAGACGGCCAACGTAGTCTTGGGGGTTAGCTACGGCATAGCGGAAGGTGTGGTCGTCGATACACATGTCAAGCGCCTGGCCCAAAGACTGGGGTTCACCGCGGAAACAGACCCGGAAAAGATCGAACGGGAGTTAATGGAACTGGTGCCACACGAGAATTGGATCATCTTCTCTCACCTGCTGATATTTCACGGCCGGCGCATTTGCCAGGCGCGTAAGCCCGATTGTGCCCATTGTCCACTGAACGATCTGTGCCCGTCTGTCCAGATGTAGCTCTGCCACGGCAGATATGCCATCCCCTAAAAGGATTTAGCCATGAAATGGAAACCGTACCACACAGTGTGGCTGGTAATGGGGTTTGCCTGGATTACCAATTATATGGTGCGCATGGCGCTTTCACCGGCATTAGTCCAGATCCAGGGGGAATTCAAGCTCTCCTTCGGGCAGGCGGGCTTTCTGGCAACAGCTTTCTTCTATGCTTATACGGCAATACAATGGCCGGCAGGCATGTTGGGAGACAGGATCGGGCGCCGCGCCATAATTCTCAGCAGCAGCATCGGTTGGACCGTTTGCGCCTTGCTTACAGCCCTCACGACCTCGATTGCCGGCTTATTTGTGGTACGGTTGGCAACCGGCCTGGCCGAAGGCGCTCTGTTCAGCAATGACCGGCCGGTAATCGCAGCCGTCACCCCCAAAGATCGCATGGGATTGGGACAGGGACTGTCCTTTGCCGGATTGGGCGCTGGCCTGGCCTTAGGCCTGATTGTCGGCGGCATTCTGACAGACAACCTGGGATGGCGGGTGACATTTGCACTCTTTGGCATCCTTTCCATGGTAGCCGTCCTGGCGGTGTGGCGCTTCATCCCGGAACCACCGCGGGCAGCAGATCAAGGCTCCGTAGCTGTACCCACGCCCGGCTTGTTGGATGTGTTGGCGCGGAAGGATATTTGGTTGTTGATGGTCACCGGCATCCCGGTGATCTATGCCCAATGGGTAGTAGGCACCTGGGCGCCTACGATACTGATGGAAGTCACCGGCCAATCCCTCGGCGCCGCCTCTGTCTACTCCGCCGCCCTGGGGATAGCGGCGCTGCCCGGTCTACTAACGATGGGCACATTGAGCGATCGCCTGGCGAAAGTCGGCCATGGGCGTAAAATCATGGGCGTCCTGGGGCTAGTAGGGGTGGCGCTTACCATGGGAGCATTAGGATTAGGCGTCGCCGCGCGGTTGCCGGCCTTGATTCTAGGAAGTGGGATTTTTCTGGCGGGCCTGTTTATCTGGGGCTTCTGGTCCCCTATGTTTGCCCTTTACTCGGAAGTCGTGCCACGCCGGGTGCTGGGCAGTGTATATGGATTGGTTAACGCGATAGCATTTATTGGATCACTGCTGGCGCCCTGGTTGACAGGGGCAATCCGGGATAGTACCGGCTCCTTCGCCGGCGGATTCTACCTCTCGGCCGGGTTGGCGTTGTGCGCTTTACCCATCTTGTTATCTGTACCACCGGCCTTCCGCCTGGGACCCGAGGTTACCATCGGCTTTAGATCGCAATCGCCGGTGCTAAGCCAGGGAGATTCCCGGCCCAAGTAAGCAAAATTTGATGGATACAGAGGTTACACATGGCTGAAGCTGGATATTACCGTTACCCCACACTGCATGATGACACGGTGGTCTTTGTTTCCGAGGATGACCTGTGGACGGCGCCGGCAACGGGCGGTATCGCGCGCCGGTTGACATCGAATCTGGGCCTGGCATCGACCCCGGTGCTCTCACCAGATGGTGCGCACCTGGCATTTTCCGGCCGGGATGAGGGTGCGCCCGAAGTCTACTGTATGCCGGCCATGGGTGGGGATGCACGACGCTTGACCTTCCTGGGCGCTAATCTATGGATTGCCGGCTGGAGCCGCGACAGTCAGTCCATCCTGTTCTCCAGCAGCGCCGGCCAGCCCTTTCAGAGATTGGTACAGCTCTTTAAGATAGGGTACCATGGCGGCCAACCGGAACAGCTCCCTACCGGCCCGGCGATGAGCATCTCCTATGGGCCGGGCGGTGGCGCGGTCATCGGGCGAAATCAGACGGACCTGGCCCGTTGGAAGCGCTACCGGGGAGGTCAGACTGGTGATTTGTGGATAGATGCACAGGGCAGCGGCGCCTGGCAACGCTTGATCCATTTGCCCGGCAACGTGGCTTCGCCGCGCTGGGTAGGAGAGCGGATCTATTTTGTATCCGATCACGAAGGCATCGGTAATCTATACTCGTGTTTGCCCGATGGGGGCGATTTACGCCGCCATACGCATCACGACCAATTTTATACCCGGCACCCGGCGACGGATGGCCGGCGCATTGTTTACCATTGTGGCGCGGACTTATATCTTTTTGATCCGGCCGGTGATACCTCCCGCATGATTGAGATCGAGTACCATAGCCCGCGGGTGCAACGCAAACGGAAGTTTGTGGAAGCCAGCAGATATCTGCAAAGCTACGATCTGCACCCGGCCGGCCATTCCGTAGCCATCATCGCGCGGGGAAATCCTTTTTCTCTGGGGAATTGGGAAGGTCCCGTGATCCAATATGGGGAGCCCAGCAGGGTGCGCTACCGGCTAGCGGCCTGGTTATACGATGGCAAGCAGTTGGCGATTATCGGAGACGGGGCGGGTGAAGAAGCCTTAGAAGTTCACCATGCCAATGGCGCCAGCCCTTTCTACCGGCTAGAGGGGCTGGATATTGGCCGGGCAAACGCACTAGCAGCCTCACCCACCGCCAACCAGGTAGCCCTTAGCAACCAGCGCAATGAGTTGATTTTAGTGGACCTCGAATCTCGCACAGCCCGGATACTGGATCGGAGCCGGTATGGAAATATCAGTGGTCTGGCCTGGTCCCCCGATGGGCATTGGATCGCTTATGGTTTTTCTGATACCATGCAGACTTCGATCATCAAGCTGTGCCGGGTGGAAACCGGCACGACCATCGCCGTTACCAAAGCGGTGCTACGAGACGTGGCGCCAGCTTTCGATCCGGAGGGTAAATATCTTTATTTCCTCTCCTACCGGGATTTCGATCCGGTTTATGACAATCTGCATTTCGACCTGAACTTCCCCCGTGGCATGCGTCCCTTCCTGGTCACGCTGCGGGCCGATCTACCTTCTCCCTTTATCCCGCTTCCCAGAGCACCCGGCGAAAAGAGCGCCAAACCGGCGGAAGAAGGAGCCAAGGATAGCGAGGTAGAGGAGAAAGATAGCGACAAGAGCCTGCATATCGACTTGGAAGGCATTACCGAGCGCATCCTGGCCTTTCCGGTGGATGAGGGGCGCTATGGGCAGATACGCGGCATGAAGGGCAAAGCTCTCTTTACCTCCTACCCGGTAGAGGGCGCCCTAACCTCGCGGCGAACCGAAAATACACCCGGGGCAAAGGGGAGCCTGGAATTTTATGATTTTGAAGAGCAAAACCATGACACCTTGCTGGAAGGGATCACGAATTTTGATGTGACTGTGGATGGCAAATATCTGATCTACCGCTCCGGCAACCGCCTGCGGGTGTTGAAGGCCGGAGAAAAGGCCGAGAGTAACTCTGGCGCCTCGGGCCGGAAAAGTGGTTGGCTGGACTTGAACCGGATCCGTATTTCGGTAGACCCCCACAGTGAATGGGAGCAGATGTATGGGGAGGCATGGCGCCTGCAGCGAGATCAGTTTTGGACGGCGGATATGTCGGGGGTAGACTGGCAGGAAATTTACCGGCGATATCTGCCCGTATTACAACGGGTGAATACGCGGACCGAGTTTTCCGACCTGATGTGGGAGATGCAAGGTGAATTGGGCACCTCCCATGCTTACGAATATGGCGGGGATTACCGGCCGGAACCGGACTATGATCAGGGGTTTTTGGGTGCAGATTACCGGTATGATCCGGCGGATGGCACCTACTATCTGACCAGGATTATTAGCGGAGATGTCTGGAATACCTCAGCCAGCTCCCCGCTGTGCCAGCCTGGTATCCAGGCACAACCTGGCGACCGGCTGCTGGCGATTAACGGTAGGCACGTAGGCGCCAACCTCTCCCCCCAGGAACTGCTGGTCAATCAGGCAGACAACGAAATCCTGGTTACCCTGCTCCATACCCCCACAGAGGAGCTACGGACGTTTTCCGTGCGCACCCTCAGCAGCGAAACCGCGGCACGCTACCGGGAATGGGTGGAAGACAACCGGAAGCATGTCCACGAAGTGACCGGTGGACGGGCTGGTTATGTGCATATCCCGGACATGGGCGCCAAAGGGTACGCCGAATTTCACCGCGGTTACCTGGCAGAGGTAGAACGGGAAGCCTTGATTGTGGATGTCAGATACAACAGCGGGGGGCATGTTTCGCAATTGCTGCTGGAGAAGCTTAACCGGCGCCGGCTGGGATACGACATCTCCCGCTGGGGCCAACCTACACCGTACCCGGTCGAATCGGTGTGGGGGCCTATGGTAGCTTTAACTAACGAGTTGGCGGGGTCAGATGGCGATATGTTCAGCCATGCCTTTAAACTGATGCATCTCGGCCCGCTGATCGGAACACGAACCTGGGGCGGGGTTATCGGCATCAATGTACGAGATATGCTGGTAGATGGCAGCATTACCACCCAACCTGAATACTCTTTCTGGTTTGAAGATGTAGGTTGGGGGGTAGAGAATCACGGGACGGAGCCGGATATTACGGTAGAAATCCGGCCTCAAGATTATGTCGCCGGAGTTGACACCCAATTGGAGCGCGGGATTGCGGAAATCCTGCGTCTGCTGGCAGAAAAACCGCCAACACTGCCAGACTTTGGCAATCGACCGCGCCTAGGTTTGCCCAAACTGCCTTAAGGCACATATCATTACGGGCGCGGGCTGAAACGCATACGTTTCAGCCCGCGCCCTGCTCTCTCCACCTTAGCGCTATTACTGGGTCAACGTGGCCTTAGTGGTGATTTCTACACCGGTGAGGGCTTTTGAGACCGGGCAGCCCTTGCGAGCTTCTTCGACCTTCTCCTGGAAAGTCTTTTCATCGACCCCCGGCACCGAGGCCTCGGTCTCCAGATGGATCTTGGTAATTTTAGGTGCTCCATCTACCCGCTCCAAATGTACGGTAGCCGTGGAATGGATATGCTTGGGTGGATAGTTAGCACCGCTCAATACGGCGCTTAAGAACATCGAAAAGCAACCCGCGTGGGCTGCACCAAGCAGCTCTTCCGGGTTGGTCCCCTGCCCTTCTTCGAAACGGGATTGGTAGGTATAAGGACCCTCAAAAGTCCCACTGCCGAACTTCATTGTGCCTTTACCTTCGCGAAGATTTCCTTCCCAATTTGCCTCTGCTGTCCGAACAGCCATGTCTTACCTCCATATCATGATATTATCCTATAAACATGGGGGTTGCCCCTATGCGTATGAGGAGTAGATTCATCCCAGGGATAGATTCACCTAGATT
>SHYO01000117.1 GCA_009692745.1 Chloroflexota bacterium | reverse complement strand
GGCGCCATATATCCAGGCACGTCTGGCCTATGTGGCTGCCATGTTCAACATCCTGCTTGACTTGTTTCACAGGCTTCATCCTGAGGCCAATCCTTTTAAGATGAGCATCGCTGAGTTCTCACTCTAAAACTAGCACCATTGGTTAATAGCTGACCCACAGCCGGCCATCCCATTCAACCAGGCCTGGGTATCCTGTGTCGCCCCCGGAAGGAAGCTCCATAAATTTGGTCAACGTGCCTTTCTCAGTATTTAGCCACAATAACGACATTCTTTGTGCCGGCGTGTACGTCCGGGCGCCCACCACAATCCGCCCATCACCCAGCCGGAGCATCGCCGGACCGCCAAACCTCACCTCGGTATCGCGCCATTCCTCCTGAATTGCCACCTGATGATATCTGTGAAGCCGGATCTGTCGTTTAATGCTCAGTTGAGCCGCCAAATACAAATACCCCCTGCCACGGTAGGCAGGGGGTAAGGATATAGACGGTTAATCGCCGAGACTATTCGCCAGGGAAATATTTACCGGCCAAACCGTTGGCCTCCACCGGGGAAGGTATTCATATACGCCACCAGGTCACTCATTTGCGCATTCGTGATCATGCTAGAGTTATAAGCTGGCATACCCTGCCGGCCGCGGCGCAAGGCTTCTTGCGCTTCTCGCCCACCGCCGCGCAGCCCTAATTCGCCGGGGGCATTGCCCACGGGACCGTGACATTCGTGACAGGCTTGAGCGAAGTAGACGGCCGCCCCACGATGCACCGCATCACCAGCCGGGTCTGCCAGGGCCAGTTGGCCGGCAGTGGGTGTTGGAATTGCCTGAGCGCCACTTTGCCCCTGGCCGAACGATCGCGTGTATGAGACCAAAGCCCAGATGGTCTGGTCATCTAACTGTTTAGCAAAGCCCGGCATACCGGCAAAACTCAACCCGTTCTTGATAATCCAGAACAACTCGGCATCGCTCTTTTCTTTGGTATCCTCGGCCCGCAAATCGGTGGCTGGGGGGTAGAGCTGCTGCCCAAAGATACCTTTCCCATCTCCGTTCGCCCCATGACACTCGGCGCACATGCCGATATAGGCGTTCCGCCCGGCCTCCAGCGCGCGCCCATTCTGACCCAAGGGATTGGTTGCGTTGCCGGCCTGAGTTTTGACGGCCAGTCCAACAGCTAGACTTCCATACAACTTTTCAAGCGGCAGATCTGTCCGATGACCAATCGCCAAAGGCATGCCAATTAAGACCACCAGAACCAGGGTTCCAACGACCCCAATTATCAATCCGGCCAGCCAGGCCTGCCAGGATAACCCGGAACGTTTTTGTGCCTGACTCTGGCCTGTTACATTCGGCTGGCTGGTACGATTATTCACCTTAATCTACCTCCATGAGCCATTCTGTGCTGAGTATACTCAGTATGTATCATCCACGATTAAGAAGTATAGCCCATTAAATTTAGAACAATTCTAGAGTAACCTAAGAAGAAGATAAGAAGTTAAGGGCCTCGTCTCTTTGGGCACTTGGAACCCTATCATAAACTGCATTATAATTCCCGGCCAACGACATTTACTTCATGGTGACCATAAATGACATATCATCCGATAACTGTAACCATCCAAGATCTTCTCACGCAGCATAACCTCTGGTTCGAGACCTTCGAACATGAACCGGTGCGTACCAGTGAGGAAGCTGCCAAAACACGACCTGGCTATACCCTTGAACAAGGGGCCAAAGCCATCATCATCCAGCTCAGGAAATCTGGCGGAGAAAAAGAATTTGCTATGCTCGTCATGCCCGCCGACAAGCGTTTTGATAATACGAAAGTCAAGGCGCTATTGGGAGCCGATAAAATCCGCTTTGCCACCGAGGAAGAAATCTCCCAATTAACCGATGGCATCCAACCCGGAGGGGTGCCACCCTTCGGCAACCTTTTTAGCCTTGAAGTTTTTGCCGATCCTACTCTCTTCGAGAATGAGAAAATTGTCTTCAATGCCGGAGATAGGCGCTTCTCCCTGGCGATGAAGGCGGCAGATTATCAGGTCCTGGTCAAGCCTAAAGTTGTCTCAATACTATAAGGCGCTTCTCTAATCCTGAAACCGCATGGCATAAATATCCGCATCCTTGACCACAAAGCGCAAGCGCACCACATGGCCGGCCCACTGGCTCACGTCCGCGCCGGATGTCCACGACACCACCTGGGCAATCTCGTCACCATACAATTCCGGGCAATCCTCCAGGCTGAAACCGGGCAAGGGTTGCCCCTGAGCATCCTGGAGCTCGATCCGCACACTGCCGGCAGCCGAAGTAGCATAGTTCAATACCAACTTATCGCCGGCAAAACGTAGCTGACGGGTCACCATCTCCCCACCATCGTAGCCCGCATTTACCGAAGCAAACCCATCCAACCGCAGCGTACCGCGCCGCAGCCGGGCAGTCGGGTGAGAATAGTGCTCAATCCAATAGACAGAAAGCTCGTCGGGCGCCGTCTGTACTACCCCCAAAGCAGGCGCATTGGTGCGCTGCGTCCAATTCTGCCAATCCCGCCCCGGCCGGATAAACGCTTCCAAGAAGGTGCGATCCCAATGGAGTCCATCCCGGCTGCTGATAAAAACCGCATCGCTGATACCGGGATAGGGGTGATCCGCAATGGCCTTGCGTTCCGGCAAGAATCGGAAGGGCAAGCCGATATAAATATGGGGCGCCCGCACATAGGGGTGGATCTGGTTAGTATAAAGGTGCTCGGCCGGCGCCGGTTGGCCATCGTGGACAAACACCAGGTTTTCCACCTTGGACCAATGTAGAAAATCCGGCGAGGTGGTCCTGCCAATCCAGCGGATCTCCCCCTGCATATCCGGGCGCCAGGGCCGTCCGCCTTCCCAGGTGCGGATGTAGCACACGTAACACTGCTCACGCTCCGACCAGAAAGCACAGCATTGGGCCGTATCAGTATAATAAGCGTACTGGGTGTGGTCGAGTAGCGGCTGGTCGCGCCACTTGCGCCAATGAATACCATCGGGGGAAGCGTAACCGAAAACCCCGCCGGTGTTGCGATCCTGCACTTCCTGAAAATGGGCATCGAAGAGACCACCGAAGCCTTTATAGCGTTCGTTGGCGGGAACACCGGGCCGGGTGTCCAGAAAGGGGGTAAAATTGTGCGTCACGACCAGATGTTCCGGTCCCAGCACAACCGAATTATCTCCCGAGCCGTTGAGTTCCACAATCCCCAAGTTAGGCTTTGTCCAATTGATGCCATCCCGGCTTTCGGCATAGCAAGTAACTTCATCCGCTGCGCCATCGGGGGTGTGGCTGGGTTTACCCCGGTAGTAGAGACGAAAGATATCTCCATCTTTGATCACCGTCGGATAATGGCAGACCATGCCTTCCCAGGGGGCATCGAAATGCACCGCCACCTCCTGCGGTGTAGGCGCGTGTAATTTTAACCGCGCCCCCGTCAGCCGATCAATCAGGTAATGGTCGAAAAAAGGTTCCAGCCGTGAACCGATGTCAATCACGTGAGAAGTTGGGGATACCGTTTGCGATAGCAAGAGACACCTCGAATGATAGGGATATTAGCTAAAATAGTATGCTTTCCCAGTTGTTTGTCAATAATCCGGCCAAATGTGACAGCCCCTACTTCTTACTTCCCCCGCTCCAACGCCGCCAAACGCTGCTCTTGCCGGGCCACACTGGTAGCCAGAACCGTCATTTGTTGCTCCAGCGCAGCCAGCCTGGCCGCCTGCTCCCAGTTGGCTCTGACCAACTCCTGGTTCGCAGCTACCAATCGCACTATCGTGGTATCATGCTGAACCAGTCCGACCGCTACCTGCACCGTACGCAATCCTGTTTCCGCAGCCGATGTCCATGCCTCACCCACTACCTGGCCTAGCTCCGCCGGGGTTATCTTATCCGGAGCAATGGCGATGCCCGAGCCGTCCCCTAATCCTGAAGGCAGAATCAAATCTCCCGCCTGCACCGGCCCCCATACCCGCGCCCCTACCTGTCCAATGAAGGCCACCTGCACATATCCGTCACGCTTATCCTTACCAGGATCGTTACCGGAGACAATCGGGCCACGGCTCAGCACCATCACCCGCGAGGCTTTAGCCGTATTTCTAGTCACCCGTCCGCCTATAATTCCTACAATATCTCCCGCTTCCAGAATCTCTTTTTTATCCAGCCGTGGCAACCATTCAGCGTAATCATTCCCCGGTCCCGCAAATACCACCCCGCCAGCACTATTCCCCTCGATGGAGCCGTAGGACGTATCATCCCCCTTCAGAAAGCTGATAAAATTATTGGAGCTCACGGCATCAGCGGTGGTCCCAATGCGCAACCCCAGTACATCGGCGCTGTTGCCGGTCGAGCTATTATCGATCAGGGCCACATGGTTGTTGCCGGTAGCGGTGGAATTAATGCTCCTGACCACGTGCAACGCCGTCCCCGGGGCCGCTGTGCCAATCCCTACCTTCACTGCATCCGCCCCTAAGCCGCCCAACACCAACGAGTTACTGGCGCTGACCGTAGCATTGTACCCAATGGCTGTCGCATTTGTGAAGGGTCCGAAAGCGCCAGGCGCAGCATTGTATCCGATGTAGGTATTATTCGAACCGACCAAATTCGCAAACGAGTTGAAGCCGCCGGCATAGTAGCCCACGGCCGTATTTCTGTTGCCGATGGTGTTGGACGAGAGCGCATAGGCTCCCACTGCTGTGTTGAACGACCCGTTGGTATTAGCACTCAGAGCGACCACACCCAAACCGGTATTGGTACTGCCAGTAAGATTGCTGACAAGGGCACTGTCACCTGCGGCAGTGTTTTCCGTCCCCGAGGTATTGGAAAACAGAGAGACGTTGCCCAGGGCAGTATTCGACGTGCCGCTAATATTAGTGCGCAGACTGAGATTTCCCAGCGCGGTATTTCCAACTCCGATGGTATTGGTCAGCAAAGCGTGATATCCGATCGCCGTGTTCGTATTACCAGAAGTGTTGGCGCCGAGGGCGCCTGCACCCACAGCGGTATTCCTCCCGCCTGCCATGCTCAAGTTTCCAGCCGCGCTGCCGGCAAAAAAGTTTTCGGAACCGTAGGTATGGATCAGGGTCGCATTCCCTTGCTTAATGAGACCGGAGGTAGTTGTGACCACGCTGGAAAGGCGCAAGTTTCCCGACAATTCCAACTGGTCGTTCGGCGCACTGACCCCAATGCCTAACCGGCCGTTCGTATCCAGGCGCATGCGCTCGGCATTTCCGGTACGAAATACCAACGGCTGGCCATCCGTCGTCCCCAGGAACTGGGTGGCAGGATTGGTACCACTGTTACCATCCAGCAGCCAGGCATCGATGGCGAAGGCGCCGCTGCTGTTCCAATGGGCGGCCACCCGCTGCACGTCGCTAACATTGATACTACCATCGTGATCGACGTCGCATCCCGCATCATAACCACTGCCAATTTGGCAGCCATTGCTGAACGCAGCCGGGCTGTCGATACCAGCAGGCGCCGGACCCTGGGCAGCCACTATAGCGAAACCACCCAATAAGGCCAACCATAGCAGAAGTACGGCACTGGTGAAAAAAGCTGAACGAATTTTCACGGCAATTCCTTTCCGTTGACACGATCCAATTTGGAGAATTCAGAGCGACTATGAGAGGGTCAACAGATATTATATCGTGATTTCTGGCTTGGGGTCTAACATACCTCAAATAGCCTTCTCTCATTTTTTGCAAATAAATCCCCGTTTATGGTATCATGTGGCATTGATCTCCGTGCTTGATCCATGCTCAACCTGGTTGAGCCGCCATCCAGGAGCCAGATATGCTAAAATTGGAACTTACAGGCAGCGGTATTCTGTACCGCAACCCACTGCCCGGTCATTTCGCCTATAATGCCTATTTACCTAGCGCGGCAGCCTTATCGCAGCAGGAGCTGCTGGCCGCTTTCCGCCGTGGCGCTGCGTTGTATGCGCCGGATAGCGTGATGGTGCAGCTTCGATCGCTGGATGGCGGCAGAAGCTGGCAGGATGAGGGGTTAATTTGGGATCCGCGGCGCGATAGCGGCTCATACTCCTACGGCCCCCCTTGCCTGACCCGGCTGCAAGATACCTCCCTGGTCCTGGTTTCCTACCGGGCGGATCGTTCAGATCCGCAGACACTGATGGTCAACCCCGAGACCGGCGGCTTTTTGCAGGTGGATACGATTCTGATGCGCTCTAGCGACGACGGCCATACCTGGTCGGCGCCGGAGATGATCCGGTTACCAGATGGCCTGGTGCTCGATTTTTCCGGCGGAATTGTGGAGCTGGCGGACGGAAGCTGGTTCCTGGCCTTCGACAACGGCAAGGGGTACGATGATCCCCATCCTGTGGAGCCCATCATGATGGGGCTTTTCTCGCAGGACCGGGGCAAAACCTGGGGCAACCTGGTCACCATTGCCGGTGGCTCAAGCCAGGATAAAGGATTTTGGCACGGCAATGTGATTCGCTTGCAAGACGGGCGGCTCTTTACCCTGCTTTGGGCGGCTGACAAAAAGAGCGGCGAATTTCTCACCATCCACCGCGCTTTCTCCGATGGTCACGGCCGGAACTGGTCAACCCCAGAGCCCACCGGTATTCCCGGACAGACCAGTTGGGCCGCCGACCTGGGCAAGGGACGAATGGTGGTGGCCTATACGCGGCGGGAGAGCCCCTTCCCCGGCATTGTGGCCGCGCTTTCGGCGGATTACGGTAAAACTTGGGACCTGGATCACCGGATACAAATCTGGGATGCCAGCGGGCAGGAAACGATTGGCGTAGCCGCCAAAGACACCTACCCCCAAAGCCACGATGCCATCGCCTTCGGCCGGCCCCATGCGACGCTTGCCGGTGAAGGCGAGGTCTTCGTCACCTACTGGTGTACGGACAGCGCTGTGACCCAGGCGCGCTGGGCGCGGCTGCGACTGGCATAGGGTATGAGCGAGTCGCCATGAAAATTTACATTATGACCGATATGGAAGGCGTGGCAGGGGTTACCTCCAGCGAGGATTTCTGTTACCCGGAATCGCGCTACTACGAGATGGGGCGTGAGCTGACTACCCAGGAGACCAACGCCGCTATCGAAGGCGCCATCGCCGCCGGAGCCACCCAATTCCTGGTAGTAGACGGGCACGGCAAAGGAGCCATCGATCCGCTCAAATTGCACCCGGCCGCCCAGTTACTGGCCGGTCCCACCCGCACCTATCCCTTTGGTTGCGACCGGAGCTTCGATGCCGCCTTTATCATCGGCCAGCATGCCAAAGCCAACACCGACGGCGGCCACCTCTGTCACACCATGTCCTTCGGCTGGGAGAACTGCCGCCTCAACGGACATTCCATCGGTGAGTTGGGGCTCAACCTGTTGTATATCGCCTATTTCGGCATCCCCACCGTGCTGGTTAGCGGCGACCTGGCCTGCTGTGAGGAAGCCCACAGCCTGCTGCCACAGCTAGAGACGGTCTGTGTGAAAGAGGGCATCAAACGCGGCGCACCTGCCGGCCTCACCGCCCGCCAGGCCGAGCGCTATAACGGCGCCGCCATCCACCTCCACCCGGCTGTGGCCCGCGAGCGCATCCGCGCCGCAGCGCAACAGGCCCTGGCGCGCCTCAACACCGCGCCACGCTATGGCATAAACCCACCCGCTGAGTACTCTCAGCCCTACGACATGCAGCGCAGTGATCGCCCCGCCGAGGATGGCACACCCGGCCAGAGCTGGCGGAAAAGCGGCGCCGATTTGATAGAGGTGTTTATGCAACCCTTCCAACCACATGCGGAGTAGGCCATGAAAGAATTCACCCTGGGGAAAATTGCCGGCGTTACCCTGATTGTCACCCCGGCCGCCCTGCTGGGCAGCTTGCTGTTATGGATCTGCTTGAGCGCCATCGGCGTGATCGTACTGAAACTGCCTGCCGCTGATGCCCTGATAGGCGGCCTGGTAGCCACCGCGCTGCACTGGCTGGGCGAAACCTACCATCACTTCGGCCATGCCTGGGCGGCGCGCCGCACGGGCTATCCCATGACCGGTGTCAGGCTCGGCCTGTTCTACCTCTTAGGCTCCTCCCTCTACCCCGCCGGGGAAGGGGATTTACCGGCATCTATCCATATCCGGCGCGCGCTGGGAGGACCAGCAGCCAGCCTGCTCCTTACCATACTTTCGGGATTACTGGTCTGGATCTTGCAGCCTGCGGGCGGGGTGGCAGGGTGGGTAGCCTGGTTCTTCTTCCTGGAAAACCTGCTGATATTCACCCTGGGGGCGCTGCTGCCCCTCGGCTTTAACGATGGCAGCACGCTATTGTATTGGCAGGGGCGGCGCTAAGCCGGTCCCCCTGCCATTTACTCTTGATTTAGACCGTCTCCGTCGGTTCCGTCCCTACATAGACCTGGCAGTCCACCCGGATGGCGAACAGCTCAGCTTCCCGCAGGTATACCTCAATGCGCACCGGCTTCCCCACCAGCTCGGCCAGGTCCGCCCGCGCCTGCCAGCGCGGTTGCGCATATAGATGGTCGCCGCTAATCGGCGCCGACTCCTCCAACGTATAGCCGGGAATCGGCGCCCCCGTGTCCCCATCCAGCAGTTGCACCCGCACCGCCGTGTGCCTGGTGGTGCGCACGTTGAGCTGCAGCCCTGCCGATGTGGGGATAATCGTCTTGGTGCGCAAGAACCCATCCTTGCCCCACGTCTTCATCGAACAGAAGCCATCCAGCCGCATCTCGTACAGCAGCAGGTTGAAAGACCCGCGCGTGTCCAGCCCGGCTTTTTGCATGTCTTCATAAGCCGAGTGTTCGCCGGAAGATCCGTTGGTATAAAAAAGCAGCTTGTCTTCCCGGGTACGCAGCATTTCCATGCCGTACGCCTGTCCTCCCCCCTGCAACCCGAGGTCGCGCGTGGGAATAAAGGCCTCGCGCGCCCCGCGGTACCAGTTAAAGCCGTTATAGCTGTAAGTCAACTGGGTTTCCACCCGGCCTGCCATCTTGACGCGCCTTTGTTCGAAGGTGTCGGTGCTGTACTCATGGACCATACCGATGAACATATCCTCATACGGCCTGTTCGGCATGCTGTAAAACTCGATACCGGGACGATCGAAGGCATCGGGCTGCAACACCGTTACCGGCGGCGTAAAATGCTGCCAGTCCGTGGTCGTGATGACTGCTATACGCCGGTCAACATGTACCGGCCTGGTAAAGATCTCGTACAGCCCGGCGCGCGCGTTCCACACCCAGCCACACCAGGTGTCACTGCGCGAATTCTGCCAGGGATGGTCATGGTCCAGCGTGAACCGCAGTCCATCGGCTGAGAAGCCGAAGATGCTGTTCTTGATCTGTCGTGTGGGGTTATACGACGTATTGAGATAGCCCCGCTCGGCCAGGGGGGTGCCCGCCAGCGAGCGGGTATAAATCGCCCAAAAGCGTTCTCCCTTCTCATCCAGCACTACATCCTGAAATCCTTTCCACGCCGGGTTGGCCGCGCGGTCATAGGTGGGATTGGGCCAGTTGTAAGGATCATCTGACTGCAGCCGCAGCACAAAAGTGCCCGGGTCCGCCTCCGGCGGGAAAACCGCCAGGTACATAACATAGCGCCCCAGCCGCTCATCGAAAAAGATGGTATCATACCCGCCATAGCCCAAAACGTCGGGGTGCAGGTCGGTAAAGATCTCCTTCACAAACTGCGGCCGGCCCCATACCCGCTCCAAACAATCCTGTCGCTCGATCAGCCAGTTGTCCAAAAAGAGTATTGTCTGCATTGGTTGCTCCTATATGTGGAGGAAAGCCGCCAGTATGGCAGGCTCGTTGGAAATCCCTAACCGCTGTTCCCATCCGTGACCGCCCACGCCGACACCTCGTCCAATGTCGCGCGCTCCTCGGCGGTCAATTCCCAGCCCGCCCCGCCCATGTTCTCCTCCACCTGCTGCGGGCTGTCGGGTCCCAGCATCACCGCCGAGATTTCGGCATGGGACAACACCCACGCCAGCGCCACCTGGGCCGGCGTCTTGCCACGCCCCGCGCCAACGCGTATGAGCGTCTCCACCACGCGATCGGCAGCAGGTGACATGAGCTTCTCGAAATCGGCGCGCCCTTGGCCCCACGGCGTGTCCGCTGGCGGCGGCGCGCCGTGGCGGAATCTGCCCGTCAGCAAGCCCACCGCCAGCGGGCTGAACGTCATCATCCCCAGCCCTTCTGCCCGGCAGAACGGCATCAACTCCTGTTCTAGCTTGCGGTCGAGCAGGCTGTATGGATTCTGCACGCCAACGAAAGGCGTGAGATGCAGCCGGTCACTGACCCACAGCGCCTTGCATACCTGCCAGGCCGCAAAGTTGCAGCAGCCGATATAGCGCACCTTGCCCCCATGTACCAGGTCGTCCAGCGCGCGCAGCGTCTCCTCGATACGCGTCGTTGGGTCGGGTTGGTGGACCAAGTAAAAGTCAACATAGTCGGTCTGCAAGCGCGCCAGGCTTTTGTCAATCTCGCGCATAATATGGAAGCGCGACTGCCCGCGGTCATTGGGACCATTCCCGACGGGGCTATTGACCTTCGTGGTGATGACGAACTGGTCGCGCCGCCCTTTCAGCGCCTCGCCCAGGATGCGCTCCGAGCGCCCACCCTGATAGATGTTGGCGCAATCGATGAAATTCACGCCGAGATCAATGGCGCGCTCAATCGTCGCCCGGCAGGTCGCGTCATCGGGGCTGCCCCGAAATCCCGTTCCCAAACAGATGGGCGAGACCTTCACGCCCGCTGTACCAAAGTTGCGATACTCCATAAGATTATCTCCTTATCAACCCTGCTTAGATTACCAAACGGCCATGCCCTGGTTATCCAGAGCCGACCAGGCCCGCAGAAAGTCGTTCAGGTCAAAGCGTATTTCTTCACCTAACATGGGATCAACACATAAAACCTGTCCATTGTCTAATCCAGCTACTACAACCGCATGTAGCCCTGCTCGTCCGTGGGGTAAATCAACGGCGCGGAGAAAAACTATAATCGGCCAATCCTGTTCCAATAAAGTGATAAGGCGCTCCAGGCTGGCGTTCTCGAACCAGAGTGCATGATATCCCAAACGCTCTAGACCTGATATGGCTTCCAGGGGTAAAGTTCCCCAGATAGGCACACTTCCACAAACCTGCGCCAATTCAGTCTCGGTGACTGCATGACCTCGATAAGCCAGGACGATGCGAATGCAGGCAGGAATACAGGTATGTGGTTGCTCCTGGCGAAAGAGGGGTAGTTTCATTACTATACAGTGGGAGGGTCTATCGCCTGACGTATATCAGTAGGAGATGTAGATACCTCGATCTGTAGCGCTCCTGAGGGAGAGTATATCAGTTTGCCTGCGGGTTTCTCCTGGTCAACACCATAAACAAGAACTTCCCACCCATTTTCATCTGGCAGGGGATGTACTTCTATAGTCGCCATTTCGCCTATATGGGACAACACGTATCGTAAAGCGCGATTCTCAATCGCCGCCTGGTCCAGCCGCGCCGGAAGAATCAGGATACCGTCTAATCCCAATTCCAAAGTAACATCTGAGCCTTTCCCCAGGCCATACTTTTGCATCAAGACCAGCGGAATCTGGAGTCCATCTGCGTTAACTGCCTGGTGTATTTTCTCCATGACTATCTCCAATTTTCACGCAATAAATGTGCTGCATAATTGCATGATATTATATAAGGTTGACCCCTTCGTCAACACACACAAACGGGTAGGCTTAAAATAGAATCTTTACCGCGAGGGCGGTTAGTTTGTTGTCGTGGCTGGTGGAGCCTGTGCTGCCGTGCGCCGCCGAATCTCTTTACGGACCACCGGGGCCACCCGTGTGCCCAGCAATTCGACGGCGTGCATGACCTTCTCGTGCGCCATGGTCCCCACGCCCAGTTGCAGCAGCAGTCGCTGGTGGCCGAATATTTCGTGCTGGAAAAGAATCTTCTCGATGATTTCTTCCGGGCTGCCGACGAAGTCGGCGCCCCGCAGCGTGCGGGAGGCTTCGAATTGCTGCCGGGTAACGCCGGCCCAGCCACGCTCACGCCCAATCTTGTTCATCACCACGGCATAAGAGGGAAAGTACTCATCCGCCGCCTGCCGGGAGTCGTCTGCCAGGAAGCCGTGCGAATTAATGCCCAGCGGGAGTTGCGCCGGATCGTGGCCAGCCCGGCGCGCCGTTTCCCGGTACAACCGCACTAAGGGCGCGAACTGCTCGGGCATGCCGCCGATGATGGCTAAAGCCATCGGCAGCCCCAGGGTAGCGGCGCGCACCACAGACTCAGGCGTGCCGCCGACGGCAATCCAGATGGGCAGCGGGTCCTGAAACGGGCGCGGGTAGACGCCCAGATTTTGCAGCGCGGGCCGGTGCACCCCCGACCAGGTCACCCGTTCAGCTTCGCGCAGTTGCATGAGCAAGCCCAGCTTCTCGGCAAACAGCTCGTTGTAGTTCTTCAGGTCATATCCGAAAAGCGGAAAAGACTCAATGAAAGAGCCGCGCCCGGCCATAATCTCCGCCCGCCCGTTGGAGAGCAAATCCAGCGTGGCGAAATTCTGAAAGACCCGCACCGGGTCATCCGAGCTCAGCACGGTGACGGCGCTGGTCAGGCGGATGGTCCTGGTGCGCGCCGCAGCCATAGCCAAAACGACTGCCGGCGCAGAGGAAACGAATTCGGGACGGTGATGCTCGCCCACCCCGAAAACATCCAGGCCGGTCTGGTCGGCCAATTCAATCGTTTCGATCAAGTTGTGCAGCCGCTGCGCCGGGCTAATCAGCTTGCCACTGGCAGGATCAGGCGTTAATTCCGCAAAAGAATAGACGCCAATCTCGAAAGCACCTGGCCCGGTGTTGGAATCGGAGGGCGTAGTCTCAGGTGAAATGTTGTGCTCCTTTATTAGAAATGCACCAACAGTGGAAATCCGTCCAATATTGGTAATTCACTAAAATTTCCCGGCGTTAATAGGGGCCGAACAGGTAGTTACCAGGGGCGCCAGGATCGTCACTGAAAACCCACTGTTCCATGAGCTGCAAGAGCTCCGGTTTGGAGATCCTCCCATCCCCATTTAGATCCAGCTTGGGGAAAGAGATATCGGCATGTTGCGGGTCAATGTGGTAGCACTCCAGGAACTGGCGGTACTCCGCCAGGTTCAGCCCATTATCCCCATCCAGGTCAACCATATCGATCATCAACCCGGTGCGCGCCCCTATCACCTGATCATATTTCTCGCGCGGCGCGTGGTAGAAGGATTCATAGAACTCCAGCCACTCGTCCGGGCCGACGGTGAAGTCGCCATCCGCATCCGCCAGCGCCTCCAGGTCCTCCCAGATACCAATCATTTTGGCGTGGAAATCGTGATATTCGCGCGTGGGGGGGTGATAGCCGCGCACCTTGCAGGCGTTCTCGACGATGTCGGTATGGTCCGACCTCTCCAACACCTGGTTCTCATCCACATCGTAGGCGCGAAAGAGCGCTTCGTACTTCCGGCGTTGCAAATCCGTCAGGCCCATAGTCTTTACCTTTCAAGCGTGTGAGAGAGATGTTTTATCCAAAGCGGAATTATAGAATGAACGGCCCTAAATGCCTAATCTGTGGAGAGGCAGATCAAAGTGCGCCTTTGTAAGTCGACGACCACCCCAACATCGCGCGCCACTTCTGCGATGGACTGAACTTGAACACCCGGCTAGATCGCTCCTCACGGACATAGAAGGTACCAAAATTTAGCAGCATTACCGGCTCACCCTGCTTGATAGCCTGGTAGATTTCGTCCAGAAAAGCATCGACCACGGCAACGCTGATCTCCGGCGCCACGCCGGTACGCTCGACCACCTTCTCCAGCAGGCTCTTTTTGTTAAATCGCTCGCTCATAAATTCTCCTCAGATCATGCGGCCAGGGCCTGGTCGACGGTCTCGTAGCGCTCATCGCTTTCCCAGATCATGCCGCCAATATCCAGGATGCGAACCACGGAACGGCGCATATCGTCCTGGCCCAGCTCGATCCAGGTGTCGCCACGGAGAATCCAGGCAGCCAGGTGGGGTATTTATTGTTGATCGAACATAGCGATACTCCTCTTGCAGCCCCGCAATGACGCAGGTGCGCTCAAATCTCGTGAAAGCGGGCGTGCTCGCCGCACAGCCACAGGATATTGCCGTCGTTGGTCACCACCTTCTTCAGGCCGCACCAGTGCTGGATCTTATCCACCTCGCGCAGGAAGATGTGCAGCGCGCGCAACGCAGCGCCCTCGGCCTCCACATCCTTGCCCAAGGCCACGCCGATTTCGTGTCGCCCCGGCTGCTCCGTCCGAGAAGCGAACTCAGAAAGAATATCAGCGGCTGGGCTGGAGAACTCCAGGCTCAACTGGACGGACTTTTCCCCCTGTTCATCATACAGCTTGGCTACACCGGAGAGCTTGGGCACAAACTTGAGTATCTTGGAAAGCTGACGCACCCACGGTCGCACCTGCTGCCACCACTCCCGGTCCTGGGGCGCCGGGTAGCCCTGCTCGCCCGTCACCATGTGCGGGCCGGCCGGATGCTGGCAGAGCAGGTAGAGCAGGTAGTCCTTACTGAACAACTCGCGCGGGTCGTAGCCGCGGCGGTCGCCCGGCATGATCACGAAGACGCTGGGGGCTTCGCTGAAGAGACTGCTGGTGAGCAGGTTCCACATGCGCGTTTGCTCGCGCAGGAATTGCTCTGAGAACTGCTGCACTTGCAGCAGCAAATCACGGTTCTCACCTTCGATCTTGAGCATGCGATCCATTTTCTCGGCCAATTCATCGAGCGTGGTGTAGTGGATGCCCTCCAGCAGCTCTGTCACCGACACCGGCTCGTAGCTGCGGTCACATTCGATGGTCGGCCGCCCGCGCTGCTTGCGCTCCACGAGCTTGTCGTAGTCGAAATAATGCGTACAAGGCGTGACCTCTCCGAGAGATTTGTGGCAAATGCAGGGTACGCGGCGGCGATAGGTAAGGCCCTCGAAATAGCTGCGGATGATACGGTCGTTGATCGTGTGCTGCAAGATGGTGAAGAAGTTGGAGGGGGCCGGCCCGCGCACCTGCAGCCACAGTTGGCGCGTGCTAGGATTGAGCTCGACATGCGCCTGGTGGCCGTCATAGTGCAAACGCACGCCCTCGCGCCAGTGCAGGTCCTGGCTGTAATGGTGCGTCAGCACGATAAACCAGCTCATGATGCCGTCCGGCACGAAATCCAGCTCGAAGACCATACGCACTTCGGGCTGGCCGGGCAGCACATCCGGCCAGGGAGGAAGCCCAGCCGGCGGGCTGTGGGGCAGCAGCAGCGGCACCAGGCTCTGGCGGCGACGCGGCGGCAGCTCCTCCAGTTGGTAGGAGATCAGAAAGCGCTCCAACATGCGCAGGAAGACCGGGTACAGCCGCCGATCGTAGCCCGGCCAGATGCGACCGAAGTCGGCGTGGTCGAGCACGCCTTGGTGCTGGTCGCGGGTAGCCGCGTCGTCCAGCACGCGGGCCATGGCCTCAGTCAGCCAGTTGGGCTTGAGCACTACGAAGTCACTAAGGGAGTCGTCGTCCCGGTAGTAGAGAATCTTGCCCAGGTCATGCAGATAGTTACCCAGCACCCCTTGTTCGAAGGCATCGTCCACGCCGCGACCGGCGCAGATGGCCGCGAATTCCTGGCTGCTGATATGGGTCTTGTCTGTTGTCTGCAGCGCCGTTTCCACCTCCACCCAGGCCCGCGGCCATTCCTGCCCCATCAGGGGAAGCCTGGCCGCTTCAGTGGCAATGGTGGTCTTGAGATCCGCGATACCGGCGCCGGTCTTACTGCTGACCAGCGCCATTTCGGTGATCTGCGGGTAGGCGGCGCGGAAGCGGTCGAGGTTGATGTCGGCCGGCCGCTCGTCGCTGTGGGTGGCGACTAGCAGCACCGGCGAGCCGGGCGCCAGCACCTGGATCTTGCGCAGCCAGTGATCGAGCCGGCCCTGCTCGGTGTCACCGCGGGCGTTCCACACCAGCAGATAGAGGGAGCGGCGGGTCATGAAGAACTGGTGAGTGGTGTGGTAGATCTGTTGGCCGCCAAAGTCCCACACATGCAGCGTCAGGTCGACGCCGGGACGGTCGGGACAGGGCAGGATGATAGAGAGGACATCGATCCCATGGGTAGTGGGGAGATGGGCGTCGAACGCCTGGCCACGCAAGCCCCGCAGCAGCGATGATTTGCCGGTAGCCCCTTCGCCCACCAGCAGCAGCTTGGCTTCGTAGCGCACCACGGAGGTGTCGCCCAGCCGCGCCAGGTAGGCGCGCACCGCGGCCGCGCCCTGGGCCGCGACCTCTGGCGGCGGTGTGCGCAGCGGATTGCTGCTCAAGTTGAGCTCTTTGAGGTTAACCAGCCCTGCCAGAGATCGCGGCACGCTGGTCAGTTGATTGCTGTCCAGCCAGAGGGTCTGCAGGTTGGCGAGTTGGCCCAGTTCCGGCGGCACGCTGGTCAGTTGATTGCTGTCCAGCCA
>SHYO01000116.1 GCA_009692745.1 Chloroflexota bacterium | reverse complement strand
TCTCACAGGCCAGTGATTGGTTGCAGCTTCGCCCTCTGAACTTTTCAGATGGCGTGTTGGCGCGGGAACTTAAAATCTTGGATTTGGTGCGCCAGGAGCTAGGCCCGGATGTACCCATCATGCAAACCATCTTCAGCCCTCTGAATGTGGCCAAGAATCTGGCAGGCGACCGCCTTGTGAGCGATCTCAGGGAATACCCGGACCGGCTACACGCGGCGTTGGCTACGATCACGCGAACCATGACTGATTTTGCCGCCGCCACGTTGGAGCATGGCGCCGATGCTGTATTCTTCGCTACTCAAATGGCGACACGCCAGACCTTCACCGAAAGTGAATTTGCTACATTTGGCGAGAGCTATGATCTGCAATTGCTGAATGCTATCTCTTCTAAAACAGAGATGATTCTGTTACATATTCATGGAGAAGACATTCTATTCGACCGCTTAATGCGCTACCCCGTTCAATTGGTAAATTGGCATGACCGCCGTACACCTCCCAATTTGAAAGAAGCTGATCAGAAATTTCCTGGCATCGTCGTCGGAGGTTTAGACGCCTTAGATGATCTGCAAAAGGGCACACCTGACCAGGTAATAGCCCGTGCCCACCAGGCCCTGAGCGAGACCGGCGGAGAGCGTATCGTTTTAGGGGCCGGATGCGTCACTATGACGACAACACCAGAGGCTAATATTATGGCTGCCCGTCATGCCGTGAAATCATTTATAGTATGAGGAGCACAATGACCGATTCTGAAGAGTACAGTCGGAATCCACCTGAGGGTCCCCAACCGGCTATCATCCACATCGAATGGCGGACCTTTGTGCGTGAGCTGGTAGAATCTCTAGGGCTTGCCATCCTTCTTTTTTTTGTACTCCAATCCACTATCCAAAATACCCGCGTCGAGGGTTCTAGTATGGAGCCTACTCTCCACAACAATCAGTATGTACTGGTAGATAAGCTTTCTTACCGTTTGGGCATCCCCCAAAGGGGTGATGTCATTGTCTTTCACGCCCCTACCGAACCCGGCAAAGACTTAATTAAGCGGATAATTGGTCTCCCGGGTGAGAAAATCGAGATCCAGCAGGGTAAGATTTACATCAACGATCAGCTTATGGATCCGCGTTACCAATTGAATACCTACACCTACTCTCTACCCTCTCAGGTGATCGGACAGGATCAATATTTTGTTCTGGGAGATAATCGGGGAAATTCCAATGATTCTCACATCTGGGGCTTGTTACCCCGCGAGAACATAGTCGGCAAGGCTTGGATCACCCTCTGGCCACCGCAACAATGGGGCGTGCTGCAAAGTGTTATCACCCATGCGGCAAATCCATAGTCTGACAGTCTATAGCTTGATCACCAAGGAGTCACATGATAGACCAGCCCAAAATGCCGGAGGATCCCACCGGAAAACTTTCCACGCTAACCAACCAGCCGGAGAAAATTCCTCCCAGGAGCGCGACCTGGGGTGTGTTCATCCGCGAATTATTTGAATCTATTGGCTTAGCGGTCCTGCCCTTTTTTGTTTTTCAGTCAACGATACAGAAAACCCTGGTCGAGGGATCGAGCATGGAGCCTACCCTTCATAACCATGAATATGTTTTGGTGGACAAAATTTCATACCATCTAGGCGCTCCCCAAAGAGGGGATGTGATTGTTTTTCATGTTCCGCCTGAGGTCGCGCAGGCGGATCTGATTAAGCGCATTATCGGCCTGCAGGGAGAAAAGGTTGAAATTCGCCAGGGGAAAATCTACATCAACGACCAACTCCTGGATTCGCGCTACCAGATTAATGCCTATACCTATTCTATGCCGCCTGAGGTGGTAGGTCCCGGACAGTACTTTGTACTGGGTGATAACCGGGGCAACTCTAACGATTCCCATATCTGGGGTATGCTGCCCCGTGAGAACATTGTCGGTAAAGCCTGGGTTAAAATCTGGCCCCTAAAAGAATGGGGATTGATGCCTGCCACGCTCCATGCCGCGGCAGTTCCCTAAAATGTAAGGTATCTCTTGCAAGAGTTAATCGTAAGCTTGCTGAAGAATAGTAAAAACATTGCCGTAATAGGCTTATCCGACGATGCTAACCGGCCAAGTCACGAGGTTGCTGCTTACCTCCAAGCACACGGATACCGGATTATACCGGTTAATCCCCACCTAACTGAGGTTTTGGGTGAAAGAGCCTACCCCGATCTGGCATCCATCCCTTCAGACATAAAGGTCGATATTGTTGACATCTTCCGCCGGCCCGAACATACCCCCGCTATCGTACGCGAAGCTCTGGCAAGGGGTGTAGGATCGATCTGGCTCCAGCTAGGAATTTCCAATGAGGATGCTCGGAAATTAGCTGCAGATGCGGAAGTGCCTTTTGTGCAAAACAAGTGTTTGCTGGTAGAACACCGCAAACACCACCATCTACTGGCATAGGGCGGTAAAATGGAGCTGATAATTTCGGGAAGTAGCCCTGCCGGTACACATCGGAAATCACCGCGGGAGAGATAAATGGTACGGATGATGGTCTATAACCGCAGCAGACCCGGCCCGCATCCGCAAAGTACTCCTCGGAGGATACGCCGGCAGCCGGGCATTACAGGTCCACGGCTAAAGCCGGGTTGAACGAAATTTTCAACCCGGCGGCAAGTCTGCCTACCACTACAAAGATCTGGGAATCGCAATAGAAGCTGCGCGTAATTTTGGGGCCGTGCTCCCCTTCACGACTCTAGCACATCAACTCTATGGCGCTTTAGTCGCCCGGGGTCAGGGAGAGCTAAACCATAGCGCTTTGCTATTAAACTTGGAATTATTATCCGGTCGCGGCAAGAAATAGCAAACAGTACCAGGTGCTATTGTTTAAGCTGGAGCATAATGACTTGCATTTCGTCAGGAAGGCTTTCCCGTGAAACCTTTAGCATTTCCTGAGACAACCCAGGCTCTGTTCCCATCTCCTTCAGAAATTTATCGGGTGGATCAAGAGGTAAGGTGATTCCAGCCATGCCATAGTGCATAGGGATCACGAGGCGCGGTTCAACCTGGCTAACCACTTCAGCCGCATCTGTCACGGATAAAGTGTCCCCACCGCCCACCGGTACTAGCAACACGTCAATATCTCCGATAGCCTCAATCTGCGCTTGGGTAAGCGTATGGCCCAGGTCTCCTAGATGGCATACCGTTAAGTCCGAAAACTCAAACACATAAATAGTATTGGGCCCGCGTTCGGCGCCCTTCGCCTTATCATGATAGCTTTGAATACCGAAAATAAAGACACCATTGATTTCAAACTCTCCCGGACCTTCCACAACCTTGGCTTCCCCACGAAAACCGGAGATATTGCTATGATTGGGATGCCCATGGCTGATGGTAATGATATCGGCCCGCACGCGAGGTATAGCTAGTCCTATATCTTTTCCAAAGGGATCGGTGACCAGGGTAGCCTCCTTACCTCGCAAACGAAAGCAGGCGTGGCCCATCCAGGTAATTTCCATATCTTAATAAACTCCTTAAAAGTGGGCGAACAGGCAAAGCGAGAGGGTGGCCGCGTCGTTTTTTCAGGCCACCCTCTTCAACCTCACAATGGCTATTTACTTCTTGAAGGTCTCTATCTTGGCGGCAGAACGCTGGTCATCCAGCCATTTGCCAAAAGCTTGCTGGCGCAGTCCATCTAACAATTGCGAATCAACCTCGCGCGCTGGATCCCGCTCCAACAGCCGGATGATATGGAAGCCAAAACTACTCTTAATTACCCCTGAGGTTTCGTTTGGCTTTAATACAAAGGCGGCATCCTCAAATTCCTTGACCATCATTCCCCTGGGGAACCAGCCCAAATCCCCGCCATTCGTCTGAGCAGAGGGATCCGTAGAAGCTTCCATGGCTACCTTGGCGAAATCCTCTCCAGCTTTCAGCCGGGCCAGCACCTTATCGGCGTCTTCCTGGGTAGAAACCAGGATATGTTCAGCGTGAATCTGCTCTGCTTTGGTAGAAATATTTTCGGTGACTTTGTTCACCACCGCATCACTCTGGAGTTGTTCCCGAATCAATTTGCGTAATTGGGTATCATCCAGACCTGAGTCTTGCATCCGTTTCTTCAATTCGTCCTGACTGCCAAGCCGGGCAACCAAACCTGCGATTTCGTCATCCACCTGCTTATCAGTCACCGCGACATTCAACTTGGTCGCCGCCTGGTTAATTAAAATCTGGTCGGTCAACTGATTCAGAACCTGCTCGCGGACTGTATCAAACTGCTGTTTACCGGCATCTGTGGATAAATCCAGGCCCTGCTGCGTAGTTAAGAAGCGCTCGGCCTGCACCAATTGATTATTATATTCATCCGCCTTAACAACTTCACCGTTAACTTTGGCAATCACACCGCCCTGACCGGCTACAGGTGTCAACTTTGATACAAACGGCACCGGCGTCGCCTGTGCCTGTGCAGGTTGGGCCGCAGGCGCACTATTTGCCGGAGCCAGGTTCGCCTTGGCCGTGGAGGCTGGAGTGGTTGTAGGTGGCACCGTCTGGGTACCGCCACAACCGTTTACTACAAGTGTAGCTACGATCGCCAGCAAAACCAGGATCGTGCGATTAATAAGCTTCATACAAATTCTCCTCTCAAAACTAAACGTAACACGAATTATATCCTATTCTTTTTCTTTGACAACACCCCAATAGGTAAGTTACCGCGCATTTTCTTAATTTCACCTGCTCAAGTGCATCGACGCTAACTAATGCCTATAATACAATTAAACTCTTGTTGGTCTTTTTCTTCCACTGCCTGATCACCACCTATACGTAGCTAGGAAGACGATCTGTTGAGGATCTCGTTACACTTGCTCTTGATCGGGCTAACCCTACTCGTTAGTCTCTGGCCATTAACAATCTACGGTGATGGACCGGAATGGCATCAACGGCAGACGAAGTATTTTCTCATCCTCTATAACACCGGGCAGGGTCCAGAGGCGGAGTAGTTTGCAGCCTTCGTTGATGATCTTTACAACGAAGGCTGCAGGTATTTTGACACGCAGCTTGATACGCCGCTGACGCTGCGTTTATTCTCAGACCTAGGATCTTACGCCAAAGCCAACCCGCTCGCCGCCGCGATACTAGGAGTGATTGCTCACGCGCAAACGGGGCAAAGGCAGGAAATCGCTTTTGCCTTGCCTCACACCAGGCGATTACCGCTCTAAATCGTAACCAACACCGTCCGGCACGAGGTTACGCACCTCTTCGCCGCCAAACTCTCGAATAACCATCTGCCAACCGGATTCCAACAAGGCATCGTGCTTATAGCAACTTACCCAACACAGACTGCCTGCCCGAATTGGATACCTACGAGCGCCACGCCTTGGTAGGAGCGGCAACGCTCCTCCAATTAGACCAATTCGAGGTCAGGATGTGATGGCAGGTAAAGATACCCGCCCCAAACTGACCTGCTCACTTACCTCAAGTTTTCTGCACCCAAGGCTATACTGATGCTATGATGTTGTTAAGTTTCTTTCAACCCTGGAATACAAACTCAGATTGACCCTAGAGGGTAATCATGATATGCTGATTCGACCTATGATAACCTCCGATATGGCTTATGATCACCCATCCCAACAACAATTATCTACAATACTCGACTACAATACTTTGATATTTTAGGGATTCGATCCCTCAGCAAAGGAGAGTTTTATGGTGGTAGAGCGTACCGGCGAAGCGTTTGAATTAGAGGCCCAATTGACAGTAATTGGGAGTAAACTTCAGCCCGGCCAGATGGCCCCCGATTTTGCTCTCGATTACTTAAACCCCTCAACCTCGGGCATCCAAACGGTAAACTTGACAGATACTGACGGCAAAGTCCGCCTGCTGAATGTGGTTAACTCTTTGGATACCCCCGTGTGCCATGTGGAAACCCACCACTGGGATGATCTACAACGCGACTTACCTGAGAATGTCGTCATTTACACTATTAGCATGGACTTACCCTATGCTCAGGCCCGCTGGCAAGTGAACGAAGATACTACGCACCCGGTGCTATCTTCGCACCGTAGTGAGGATTTCGGTCGGAATTATGGGGTACTGATTAAGGAGTGGCGGCTGCTGCAACGAGCGGTCATGGTGATTGACCGCCAAAACCGGATTATCTACGCCGAATATCTACCGGATCAAATGCGTGAGCCGGACTACGATGCCGCTATGGAGGCCGCCCGCCAGGCGGCAATAAGTTAAGCCACCTCGCTCAGCTTATCCCGGCCGGTGGCGAGTCCGCTGGATTTAAAGGATCAAAATCTCTCGGCTGTTACACAGACTCGTATTTGATCAGCCGAGATGTCTTCTAATGAGTTCACGATACGGTCTGCTGCATTCAGGCTACCGGCTGGGTGGGTGTTTGTCACAGCCAAACAAAACATACCGCCAGATTTTGCTGCCTGTACTCCAGCAACGGACATGATTCTGTATTCCATCCCGGTAGTAACTCTCTTTGCGGTCGCTCAGCCCTTGTATGGTTTCGGCAGTCAGGGGATGGCCCAATACAGCCGGGATAATATCATCATTGCGCCGGCCAAAAATCTCCTGAAATAGAGGTATGCCTGCCAGAGGGCATTAAACAACAGCGGCGCGATAGGTGCCACAACCAGCCGTCCCGGCCAGCCGGGCGCCCAAACGGCAAAGAGCGCCAATCCCAAGCCCAACCCAAGAAATACACTAAATAGACATTATCGGAAATAGAAATACTGTGCGGCCGGGCCGACATGCGTCAGGCACACTCTTGCTTAATCCCGATAAGGTCTAATGTTAATTTGTCTTGAAATCTCCGAAAAGCTTCCATTCCTCAGTTTTCATTTTGTAATAATTCTAACGCTATCCAATTGACTATACGCTCCGCCAATTCAACCTTCGATATCCGGCCCTGGGATTTGGCTTCCCCCTCCTTGCCGACAAACGCGGCATCGCTTTCATCGGTACCGAAGGTGGCAGGCACCGGATTGGCAACGATCAGATCGGCCCCTTTCTGTTCTAATTTCTGCCGGGCATTGGCGATTAGGTTTTCTGTTTCGGCGGCAAAACCCACTATCACACATCCTACGGGTTTGCAACTGCCGGCTGCCGCCAGAATATCCGGTGTCCGTATCAACTCCACCGTCAAACCGATAGTATCTGCCTTTTTCTTGATTTTTTGATCAGCCTGGATCGCAGGTTGAAAATCCGCCACCGCGGCAGCCATAACCAGAGCATGGGCCTGGGGTAATGCTTCCATTACTGCAGCGTGCATAGTCTGCGCGGTAGGGGCAGACACCAATCGAACCCCGGTCGTCTGCGGCTGCGCCATAGCACCGTAAATCAGGGTGACCTGGGCGCCATGATCCCGCGCCGCCTCTGCCACAGCTACTCCCATTTTTCCCGATGACCGGTTGCCAATATAGCGCACAGGATCGAGAGGTTCCTGGGTTCCACCGGCAGTGACTACCACGCCGCGCCGCGCCAGGTTTCCGCCGCGCCCCAAAGCCAGCCTGATCGTATCCACGATCCGTTCCTCTGCGGCCAGCCGTCCCAGGCCGGTAGCGCCGGAGGCCAGGTGTCCCGCTTCCGGCCCCACCACATACACACCTCGGCTCTTCAAAACCCCCAAGTGTCCCTGGATGGCAGGGTGTTGGTACATATGGGTTTCCATTGCCGGCGCAATGATCATCGGTGCAGTGCAGGCTAAAGCCGTGGTAGTTAAAAAATCATCGGCCAATCCCAATGCCAACCGGGTCAGGATATCGGCTGTCGCCGGGGCTACGACCAGCACATCTGCCAGGCGCCCTAGGGTGACATGGCCGATTTCCGTCTCGGCCAATAAATTCCACATAGACGTATGTACCGGCCTGTGGATAATAGCTTGAAACGAAAGCGGCGCGACAAAGCGAGTGGCTGCCTCTGTCATAATCACTTCGACAATCGCTCCCGCCTGGTACAACGTACTGGCCAAAGCCACGGCCTTATAAACCGCTATACTCCCCGTCACCCCTAATACTACCCTTTTACCCTGCAGTACAGGAACCATACGTTCTCCCGAATCTCATAATTATAGCAAGGTTTAGGCCAGGGTGGCATACCTGGAGTGCAGTTGCGCACACATGATTCCCACCGAGATCACCCTTATGAAGAAATCCATGCTCAGATGCGCTGAGCCGCTAATCATGTATTGAGGTTATAGATCAAGCGCAGACCTTCGAGGGTAAGTTGCTGCTCAATAGCATGAAAAATATGGGTTTGGCCAGCGATAACCGTTCCCAATTCACCCGTAGCGATCACTTTGCTGCCGCCTCCCAATTCTGCGTCAATGCGGCCCACTAATCCCTCCACCAGTCCTACATAGCCTAGCATCACACCGGCCTGCATCGACTCAACCGTGTTTCGACCAATCGCCCGTGAGACCATCACCAGCTCTATGCGCGGCAATTTCGCCGTGTGGCCGACGAGGGCATCGACCGAAACCCCGATACCGGGAGCTATAGCGCCCCCCATATACTCTCCATCCCGGCTGATAGCATCGAATATAGTCGCTGTACTAAAATCCACAATGATAATTGGTCCATCATAACGCGCCAGCGCCGCTACCGCATTCACAATGCGATCCGCCCCCACTTCCAGCGGGTTATCGTAGCGCACCTTGACCCCTGTGCGGATGCCCGGCCCCACGACCAACGGATCCCTTTTCAAGAGGTGGCGGGAAAGATTAACGATAGTAGGTGTTAGTGGCGGGACCACCGATGCCAGGCAACAACCTGTGATTTGCCGCGCATCTATCCCTGAAATGTGGAAAAACTGGGACAGTAAAACCTCATATTCATCGGAGGTTTTGTCCCGGTCTGTATGGGCCCGCCAGGCATGTACCAGGGTCTCTTCCTGGTATACCCCAAAAATGATATGCGTATTCCCAACATCTATGGCCAGCAACACTGCGCTCTTGCTCCTCGCCTATTATTATTCGTCAAACAAATATGTCGATTCCTGGTAGAAGCGCACCTCTTTGTTGCGCAGCTTCTCTTTCAGCCAGTTATCTAACCATGCCTGCTTTTGTTCCAGAGCATCCTCTGCCGCTAGTATCCGTAAATCAACATTTACCCGCAAAGCCCGCCGTGGGATGACATGCCGAGTGATACCAGTGGGTACCTTCCCATTCTGCAGAGCCAGGCGCAAGATATCGCTCGGTTGGTAACGCGGATATATAATCACTGCTGCGGGGTTATCGTAATAGGGCAACAATTGGCGCATTTCGTCCGTGTTTACCCGGTAAATTGTGCCAATCCCCCGATATACCTGGCTCATTTGCACCAACAAAACCGCGTCTTCTTCTAAGGTACCACCGCCCTCAACGGCATGGACATCGAAATCGCGACAGACGATATAGGCTAACAATTCTCGCTTAAGCCAGGCTTGTCGTGCCGCATCCAGATCTGTTATGTGCAAAGTGATGCCCGGGATGCCGCGGATGGCTTGGAATAGATCCCGTTTATCAATATCGGCCACCAAGTGATTCCAAGTGGTAAGAGAGACACCGGGGTCGCTGTAATGTACTTCATGCACTAGGGTATGCCGGATACCCAGCTCTTTCATGGCTGAAACCCGGTTGGCCCCATCCATCACGACATATTGTGAGGTTTCCGGAATGGGGGCCACAATCGGCGGATTCTTTAAAACGCCCTCTGTCTGTAACCTGACCTTCAATCGGTCAACCCGCGAAAGTTCGCACTCCTCATGCAGAATCAGACTTTCCGTTGGTACTATTTTCAAGCGCGGTAATTGTTCATTGCTCATGATAATCGACCCGGAAGATGTAATACTGCTGCCTTAAATAACCAATCCCTGCCACTTACTGTCTCTCCACTGTTCGCTTCAAAGTTGTAATAACCCCTGCCTTGAGGGTAGCACGGATGGAAAGCGATGTCAAAAATTAGAGAGCGAAAGGTCTTTGACCTTCCGCCCTCGCCACACGATATCTTCTTATTGCAGTCAAGCCCAGCGGGATTCTCAGGCTGCGCTAGAAACGTCCTCTAGCCTCATTGAAATTATCTGGCTTACCCCATCCTCAGCCATAGAGACACCGTAAATACTGCTGGCACATTCGATGGTTCCCCGGTTATGGGTAATCACAACAAACTGCACATCTTTGCCCAGTTCCTGTAAGGTTTGGCGGAAGCGACCAACATTCGCCTCATCCAACGCCGCATCTACTTCATCCAATACACAGAACGGAGTCGGGCTCGCGCGTAGTAGGGCAAAAAGCAAGGCCGTAGCCGTTAATGAGCGCTCGCCGCCGGAGAGTAACGCCAGACTCTGGCTGCGCTTTCCCGGCGGCCGCGCCAGGATTTCAACCCCCACTGTCTTACCATCTTCCCCGTTTACCAGCGCCAGCCGGGCACTACCACCACCGAAAAGCTGGGTAAAATAGGTGCTGAAAGCTTCTGCCGTTTGTTTGAAAGTTTGCTCGAATCGCCGTTCCATTACCTGGTCCAATTCGAGAATCACCCGCTGCAGATCTTCCGCCGCTTTCTGAAGATCCACCGATTGAGTCGAAAGAAAGTGATGGCGCTGCCGCAATTCCTCATATTCAGCAGCCGCATCCAAATCTACGGTCCCCAGCTTACCCAACTCCTTGCGCAAGCGCCGGATCTGCTCCTCAGCATCCGCTGGCAAAGGGGGAACTAATATCCCCTGACCGATAGGCGCCAGTTGATCGCTGATGGCCAATAAAGGCAAATCCAGTTGTAATTGTTGCGGCCAGGTTGGATCAGCTTCTACCAGCTCGCCATCCAGTGCCAATTGCTGCTGCAGGTACTGCAAGCGGTCTTTGCGACGTTGCACCTCCAACAGAATCTCATTATGGCGCATTTCTAACCCCTGCAACTCCCGCCGGCCTCGTCCGATTTCCGTCCCCAGGTCCTTCTGCCGGATTTCAATCTGGGAAATTGATGCTTCGGCTGGAACAATTTGGCCATCAACCGCTTTCAACACATCTAAAACGGCGGCGATCTCCGTTTCTTGCCGGAGCAATTGCTCCTGGCAACCCTCCAAGTCCTCCTGCAGCCGTGCCTGCTGAGCCTGACGATTACGCCGTTGGGATGCCAGTTGCTCAAGGCGACTACGCGCTTCCCGTACCAGCTTTTCTTGAGTCTGCAGCTTTCCTTCCAGCACAGTTAGCGCCGTTTGAAATCTCGTCACCTGCTCTTGGAAAGCTCCTATCGGTCGGGTATGCATCTCCTCCTGCAATTGGTCCAATCTAACCCGGGCAATTTCAAGTTGGGTTTTAGCACCCTCTAATTCCTTCAAAAGCAGAGTTACACGGCTCTCCAGTTGCTCCGCTTCTGCCTGTTGTTTCCGCGCCAGGTCATTATGCCACTGGTGTTCTTGTTCCAACCGGTCCAATTGGCGTTGCCGCTTCTCCAATTCACTGCGGCGGGCTTCTCTGAAGCGCCGGATTTCACTCTGCCGCCGGGTGAGGCGTTCGACCGCCGCTCTTATCTCCTTTTCATGAGTTTCCGCCGCAGCCAGGATTTGATCAAATTCGGCCAAACGCTCTTCAGCCACCGCGAGCAGCTCCTCAGTCTCCCGCCACTCACGCTCGCTGGCCAATAAACCGGCAGCCTCTGCTTGGCCCCGGTTGCCTTCCTGCCCTGCGGAACCAATTCCTTTGGGAGAAAGCAGCGTACCGTCTAATGTCACAATCCAGACTTCCCTGGAAACATGGCGCAACACCAGTTCGCCTACAGGCAGGTCACGTACCAGCAGAACATGGCCCAGTAAGCGTTTCACCAGCCCCTCTAACTTCCGGTCATACTGTATCAATGCCGGCGCCCATCCCAGAATTCCGGCCTCATGCGCCTTCAGCGCCTCATATTCAGGAGGTGGGTCGCTGATTTCCTGCTCACTCTCTGCCAGCGTCAGGAAAGTAGTGCGACCGGGAGGATGCTGCAGTACCCACGCCAACCCCGAAAAAGTTGCCCCCATATCCGGCACTACCAGCGCCTGCAGCCAGGGCCCTAAGGCCGCCTCTATGGCCCGCTCGAATTCCAGCGGTACCTGCAAGAACGTTGCCAAAGCCCCTATTATCGAAATCTGACCTGGAGATTGCTCCAAAAGACGGCGCACCCCAACATCAAACCGTTTGTAGGAAGCCCGCACCCCGTGAAACACATCGCGGCGTGCCAGCAATTGGTCCCTTTGACGCTGGGCTTGCTGCCAAAGGTGCCGCCCTTCTTCAACCTTTTGCCGGGCCAGCCGGGCCTGTTGCTCCACTGCCAGCACCTCATCTGCCAATTCTTCGAGTTCTCCCTCGGCCTGCTCCATTGCCCCCTGTAAAGGACGCTCTTCTTGCCGCAACACCGCGATTGCTTGAGCTTGTTGCCCGAGTTGTTGTTGGGCAGCACTTAAATGCCCCTTTAATTCCACCTGACGCTCGTGGGCTTGTTGCAACCAGTTTCGGCGGTCGCTGACCAACTCTGTGAGACGCAATACTTCTTTGCGCGCCGCCTGGATCTGGGTTTCCCAAGCCTGTTGTGCCTCTTGCTCAACAGCTAATGCCTTACGAGCCATTGCTAGATCTTGTTGGTTCCCCTGACGCTCATCTTCCAGGTGCGATTGTTCAACCTGAAATGCAGCTAAGGCCGCCTGCTCTTTCTGCCACAACTGCGCCAAACTATCGACCTCTCCCGCGCCAGCAACCACTTGCTGCTCTAGCAGGCGCCGCCGTTCCTGCAATACGGCCATGTCCCGCCGGGCACGTCCCTCGCGTTGCCGCAATCCTTCACGTTCCGTCTGCAGTTTCTCCAGCATACCGCGCCGTTCGCCGTATAAGCGCCCCACATCCTGCTGCTGTCGCTCCAGAGATTGCAGCCGCTCCCGTGCTGTCATAAGCTGCTGCCCTATAAACGCCTCCTGTTGCACCGTCGCCTGCCAGTGGCTTTGCACTGTTACCCATTCAGATGCATACCACCGGTGCAATAAATCCTTTAACTCAGTAGACAGGCGTTGATGCTGGTAGGCACGCTCGGCACGACTCTGCAACCGGCGCACCCTCGGCCCAATTTCCTCCAAGATATCCTGTACACGGGTCAGGTTATCCTCTGTCTCTTTCAAGCGCCCCAGAGCCAGGTCGCGTCGCGCCTGAAAACCGGTAATACCTGCGGCTTCATCCAGCAGGAGACGCCGTTCCTCTGGCCGTAATGCCAGAGCCTGGTCGATCATCCCTTGGCCAATGATGGTGTAACCATCCCGCCCCAAGCCGCCTTGCGCCAAGAGATCCTGCAGGTCCCGCAGGCGCACCTTCGTACCGTTCAACAGGTATTCCGTCTCACCGGAACGATAGGTACGCCGGGTCAGCGTCACTTCCTGGTAATCTACCGGTAACCAGTGAGTTTGGTTATCCAGTGTCATAGAAACCTGGGCCATGCCCATGCGCGCACGGGAAGTGCTGCCAGCAAAAATTAGATCTTCGGTTTTCTTGGCCCGCAATGATTTAACACTCTGTTCACCCAGCACCCAGCGCAGCGCATCGGCAATATTTGACTTTCCGCTACCGTTGGGACCCACCACGGCTGTAATCCCGCCAGGGAAAACAATCGAGGTTTTATTAGCGAAGCTTTTGTATCCTTGAACTTCGATAGACTTCAGCCACATACAGCCACCTGATCTAAATGTAGTGGTATAAAATGATTACATGCCATATCTAGGAGCTATGGGATCAGTTTAACGGAAAGTTGCCCTGCTGTCAAGCGGTTCGAATTTTACTCTCAATATTAACGATGCAAGAATAATTTGTGATACGAAGCATACCACCCGGATCTTATCAAAATAGGGGGAAATGAAAGGGACGAACTCCAGATACCTGCGAGTTCGTCCCTGCCATACTTTCAAAACCGAGCTTATACCCTACTTCCGCAAACCACCCACCTACACAACGGGCGTTTGCGCTGCCGGCGACGGAGTTAGAGGCCGAGTCACCGATGTGGCCAGCGGATAGGGCTGCGTGCCAAACCGGGTCAAGACGACCGCGCCAATCCCCCACAACACTGCCACTGTGCCAACCAACACATTCAATACCGGTATCGAGTGCAAAACCGTCAGGAGTAGAATACCTATTACTGCCGGAGCCAAATGGGAGCGTGGTTCCGGATTAATGCTCCGATATAGCCGCTCACCCAACAGGATACCGATCGACAGAAAACCCCACAGACCGGCAACACCCAGCCCCACGGCCAACACTAACGCCACAGGAATACCGATACAGGTTAATACCAGCAAGGCAGTCAACATCGGACCAGCAATTGCCGTGAGAAGTCCGAAACCGATACTTGGTATGGGCTCACCCCGCGCCGTTTCAGTAATCCGGTTCGTCTGTACCGGAAACAGTAGCATCGCCAGGATACCGAGGGCTACCATTGCCAGAGCCGTCACAAACGTCCGGAAGATCCAGAACAAGAAGCCCAATACGGGATTTGTACTCTCGCGGCCCACGGGAATTCTTGGTCTATTGGGTATTGCAGGAATCACCGGTACGGCCGGCGACTGTGGGGCCACCGGAGCTTTCGGAAATATCCGCTGCACGTCATTCGGCAGACCTTCTACTTCCTTGCCACCCAACTGCGAACCTTCATCCCGCTGGACCGAACCACCCAGGGTAAATATATCCCCCAGTACTGCACCGGTCCGGGCCAGGTGCGAGGATCCTCCCATCGTTACCAGATCCCCTTCAACTCTGCCGGCGATTTCGGCGGAGCCACCGAAGACCACCGTATCCCCGTGGACTACTGCCCCTTCTTCAATTTTTAAACTGCCACCGAAAACCACTACGTCCCCATCCACTCTCTCGCCGCTGCGGATGGTTGTGCTGCTGCCAAAGACCACCCGATCCCCTGATTTTACCGGGCCTTGAGCATATACAGCTCCCGGTACCAATAAATACATGAAACTCAAAGCCAAAATTATAAGCCATAGACCTCGTTTACGCATCTCACTATCCTCCTTAAGGAATTTGCCTGTTCCCCGTAATACGGGGGCGGTTCGGCATCAAATACAACCAAACCAGGGAGAAAGCTACCGCCACCAGGCCATAACCCAGCACCATAGGATCGCCCCACATATCGGCCAAAGTCTGTCCCATAATACCCAAAATTTTGATCAACGAACCGAGCAGCTCCCCACCCTCAGACATCAACCCAATTATTCCTTTGATGATGCTAGGTTGTGCCAGCGGTACTCCGGCTACGATGCCCAACCCTACGATGAGTGGGATTGCCAGCAAGGCTAGAATTCCCAGACATCCCAGAACCAGAAGAATTATCAACAGAAGACGGCGGCTATGATGGTGGGATATACGAGCCATCACTTTAATAGTAAAATCCGGCATGGGCATTTCCGGGGGCGTCAAAGCCAACATGCGATCCATTTGACGCAGAGCCCACCACAGTTGGGCGCATTCCGTACATTCAGCAGTAGATCTCTTTAATTCCGCTAACTCCATAGCACTCAACCCACCATCTAAGGCCAGAGACATCTGTTCACTGACTGCCAGGTGCTTTTCATGTAACACCACAATTCACCTCCATCCTATTTATAGGGCCCAGCTTCTCCTCCTCCCGTTGCGAACGTGCTTCCAGTGGAGAGCCGGAACGCGCTCCAGCTTGGATCAACATCAAGCGAGCACGATGCAGACGAGTTTTAACCGCACTTTCCGTTAAACCCAAAATATCCGCAATTTCCTGGTAGGGCATATCATGCCAGTAACGTAAGATGACACATATCCGGTAATTCTCGGGCAAAGAATTCACAAGTTTTTGTACGCGGCCACGGGTTTCTGCCCGCATCAACACATCTTCTGGCGCGTCATCACTAGAGGGCGGAATTTGCCACGGTTCCATCTCATCCAAAGAGACATGGTTGTTCCGCCGCCTTCTAATCCGGTCAATACAATAATGGGCGGCAATTGACAGCAACCATGAAGAAAACTTGCGCTGATTATCATAACTACTCAACCGGGTATAAGCTCGTAGAAAAGTCTCCTGAGCAGCATCTTCGGCCTCAGCAGGCGAACTCAACATACGACAAGCCAGGTTGTAAACCGGCACTTGATACGCCGCTACGAGTTGTGCAAAAGCATGTTGGTTACCTCGCAGACTAGCGGAAATCGCCTGTTGTTCGTTGTCCATTCATCCCTCCTTACACCTCATAAATCAGTATACGCAGTCCGCTTCCGGAAGTTGCATACCTTTACCGCCTTACCTGGCCCACATAGTGGCTTAATTTTAAAGAAAACGAGAAATTCCCTAAAACATATGAGAATATTAAAAGTTAACCATAAATTTTGAATTAGCCATATCCTTTTATCTCTAGTTTCGGCTAACCGGCTTCCAGCCAGTAGGCTGCCCAGAAGGTCTGGTGGGCAGCACCAAGGGCCTCGTCATCGTGGCGAGGTCCGCAAGACGAGTTCTTATGTGTCTAAACGCCCTGCAAAGGGCCTTACAGCAGCGCC
>SHYO01000115.1 GCA_009692745.1 Chloroflexota bacterium | reverse complement strand
TTGTGGTTTTTAAGTCTGAATCGGGCATTTATAGCCCGTTCAAAAATGCTATTTTGAGGCCCAATCATCACCTTATGTAAATCTAAACACTACATATTGTGGTGAAAGTATTTAATCAATCCCATATGTAGTGGCTGAGTAGTTACGATAATACAACCCATATCTTTAAACCCGTAGTTGACGGCGGTGTCCAGCAAGTTATTGCCAAAGATTCTAAAGACATGGGGCAAATTACTCTGATCAGACAGCATTTAGAGATGGAGGCAGCCATGTTTAGGGGTGGTAATTTTTCTGACCCGGCATCTCTCCATGGACAGAACATGGCAGGGCTTACCGAATTAAAAAATGGGGCTTCCGATATTACGATTACTTATTCTGATTCACCAAACGGAGGACAAATTACCTATACAACTTCTGATCCCAAGCTCGTCACTGCAATACACAATTGGTTTAAAGCACAACTGTCTGATCATGGCAGTGATGCTATTGAACAGTAAGGGACCTGGCGAAGTATTCCGCATCCTCAATGCGCTAAATTGCCTACTGCGTTACAGGCCAAACCGCACTCTCTACTATCCCCCACTCTCGCTTATGCTTTTATTCTGACAAAGCAGGTCCGATTGGAAAGACTTTTACCGGCGATAGAGCAATTATTTTTGCGAAAGGGAGAATTATGAAGACTGCCTCCTCGAGAACTCAAGGAGCATCGAAAGACAGTTTATCCAGGAGAATACCAATTTGTCAAATATCCCTGAGCTGACAATGTTAATAAATACTTATGAATGGCTGCGCGCTCGTGTTTAACCACAGCATTTACATTGCCAAGACAACAAGACCCTTGTGGGTTGCGTATCTCGCAGGCGCATTGTCCAGCCTTCACCCCTGCTGTGATAGATTCCGCTATAGTGCTCTCGTTCGTCAGTAACAACTCTGCCCGGATGGAACCCGGAGTATGGCGAAAACAGTAACAGACGAAGACATCGTTAGCTTGAGGCTCTTTCTGATGCACCCGTTCTCGTACCTCATTGATGGTAAAAGTCTGTTGACCTGCGGCAGAAAAGTAGACCACCGGGCAGTTGGACGTACAACAGAAGAAGTAGGCAACCGGTTGCACTCGCTCTAAACTCACTGCGAGCAAGGCTTTGACAGTTTGGGTATCAACAGGCTTTCCCTTATGTCCGCACGCGGGGCAGCGCGCAGTGACATTGGTCGTTGGCACAGTACAACCATCCTCAACCCCAATTGGCGCACAGCAGTTATCAGCCATAAGTTGTTTCCTTTCACGGTTTGATAGCTCGGATCTTCACCAGATGGCAGATACAGGCTTTGCCTTCCACGTCGTCAGTAGGCAGATTCCGGGCCTGCCGTTGTAGATCCAAGAGGTCGCTCTCAAGGCGTAATAAGTCGTCGATTCGCTGACGAATCTCAGCCGATTTTTTGGTGATCAAATCTAACAGATAGAGGCAAGGAGCTTCACCTCGATCCCGAAAGGCCAATACTTCAGCAATATCGTCAAGGGAAAACCCCAGGTTGCGGGCGCTGGCAATGAAGCGCAACCTATCTACATCGGCTTCGGAGTAGCAGCGGTAACCATTAGCTGCGCGAGCAGGAGGAGGCACGAGCCCTTCCATCTCATAATAGCGAATAGTTTTGGGAGGCAGGCCTGTCGCTCGGGATAGGTCACGAATGAACATCTCAATTCCCCTCCTGTTATTGGGATAATTTAAATATACACCTTCCAGTAACTGGAATGTCAAGGGGAAAAAGCTGATGTTGCCCACTGATACGGTGCGATAGGGAGAAATTTATCGGCTTGAGCAATCTGTCTGTAGAAAGTGAAACTTTGACAAAACATGACTTTTCTACTACAATATTGTAGTAGAGTTGACCTTATTTGTATGACCTGAATGGAACCGGAGATACGAGGCAATGGGCCGGAAATCGGTTTTATTGATATCGGGGGTTGTGCTGGTAATAGGTCTCATCGGCCTCTTATGTGTAGTGGTTGCGTTCCTGGGCGGGTTAAATCTTGGCCAGCAGATGACGGCGCGGTCTCAAGCCCTACCTATCATGCCGATGATGCCCATGGGGTCCTCAACGCCTCAACCAGGCGATTTTTCTTCCAATGGGGAGCGCATCTTTCGGACTGGATCTAACGACCAGGGCATGGTAATCCCTAATTCGATGATGTCCGGTATGGGGTGTGCCATGTGCCATGGCGTCGATGGCCATGGTGGAACCATGATGGGCCGCACGGTACCCAATATCACCTGGATGCACCTGGCCGATCCTAACCTCGAACAGGAGACGATAAATGGCCGCCACCGCAATCCCTATAGTGAGCAGGCTTATAAGGTGGCCATCGTCGGTGGGCATGACTCGGCTGGCAACGCCCTCGACCAGATGATGCCCCGTTGGCAAATGTCCGATCAGGATCTAAATGACGTGATTGCTTATCTTAAAACGCTGCGCTAGCAAGGACACTAATCCTTGGACCACATGAGGATACTATCGTTAAGAAAGCCAGCCTTCGCCCACATAGCAGTGGTAGCCTTGCTACTTGGTTTCATTTCTCTCTTTGGCTTTGGCATCCGCATGCGGGGCGTAGGCCCGGTGGACCACGGCCCGGCCCCGGCATTCACACTACAGCTCTTCGATGGTGAATCATTGTCCCTGGCTGGACTGCAGGGCAAGGTGGCGGTGATAAATTTTTGGGCATCTTGGTGCGTGCCCTGCCGCCAGGAGGCCCCCATCCTCGAAAAGACCTGGCAACGTTACCGCGCTAAGGGTGTCGTTTTCATCGGCGTAGCCTACATAGATACGGAGCCTGAGGCGCGGGCCTTTCTCAAGGAGTTCAAGGTTACCTATCCCAACGGCCCAGACCTGGGTACCAGGATCGCTCAGGCCTACCGCATCCGGGGGGTACCAGAGACCTACTTCGTCGATAAGAACGGCCAGGTAACTTATATGCATATCGGCCCTCTGGACGAGGGCACTCTAACTGCGGCTATCGAGCGCCTGCTGGCTACAGCGCCTTAACTGCAGGATATTCTCATGTGGCAAATAGTGGCTTGCCAGGCCGTATCTTTTTGGACCACTCATGCGTTATATGGAGTAATCTACTACATAAACGTAGTAGATTCAAGGCTAAGCATTTCACAGAGTAGTTGGTATTGTCCTTACTTCGATCTGGAATTCTTACGAATTGTAAGATTGGAATAAGTCAATAGATAACAATCCCTTCACCAATTCTGAATAGACTTTTGCTCTGGGGGACGAATCTAAAAGAACAATTTTGTCGATAAGAATTCGCTACGGAAATTCCAGAAAGGGCTTTTATTTATGAGCGCTTTCAAGCCTATATCCCGCATGGGGTATATAGCCGCATTCCTACAGCACTAGCCTGGTGAAGCGCCAAACCTAATTTTGGTGAAGATATTATTAAATTCTACAATGTTTTGGAAGTGAGGATAGTTTGAAATATCTTCCTCAGTGGAAAAATATACTCCTAATTCTGGCCATAGCGGCTATCTTTCCTACCGTGTTGGCTGCCTGTGGCGCCCAACCCTATAAAATGCGTGGTATTGAGGCAGATCCCGCCAGCCCAGCGCCGGATTTTACCTTGACAGACCAAGACGGCAAGCCGTTCCGCCTTTCTGACCACAAGGGGCAGGTCTTAGCTGTTTTCTTTGGGTATACCCACTGTCCTGATGTATGCCCTCTGACCCTGGCGGAAATGATGCATATCCGCAACGATCTGGGGGCCAAAAGAAAGGAGTTCATGGCCATCTTTATCACTGTAGACCCGGAGCGCGACACACCTGAGGTTATGAAAAAATACGTCGCCAATTTTCAAGGCTCGGTCATCGGGCTGACCGGGACTCCGGAGCAGATCAAGTCGGTTATGGATGATTATGGCGCCCAGGCCATCAAAGGAGAAGCTACCGGCAGCAAGCTAGAATACCTGGTATCGCATACAGCGCGCACGGTCGTGGTGGATAAGAAAGGCATCGGCCGGGTGGCCTTCCCTGCCGGCATGGAGCAAGCCGATATGGCAGCCGATCTTTCCTATATTCTGACCCATTAACGAGACCGATTATGGCTACGATCCTCCATCTGAGGCTATGAGAATGGCGAGAGGTGCTTTCAATGTCTGTGCAACTGAAAAAATGGCTACCAATTGGGCTGTGCTGTCTTCCAGGTATCGCTGCAGCAGCGATCCTCGGGGCAGGCGTATTGCTGGGCGGCGCGACTGTCAGTGCGAGCTGGGGTGGACCACTCAGGAGTGGGATCCTTATGCTGGCGCTGTTAGCCTGCCCCCTTAGCATGGTCTTCATGATGCGGCGCATGAGCCACAACACTCCACCAGGAGCGGTGAGCTCCATGGCCACCTGCTGCGCACCGAATGACCAGTCGACTGATCCCGGCCGGCTGGCAGCGCTCCAGGCACAACGGGAAGCGTTGGAGCGCCAGGTGATGGAGCTACAAGCCAGGATAGAGAAGGTGGCGTAGTAGTGCGGATCAAGTAATACCAGGATCGATTCCGAATCTAACGAGTCAAGGAGATAAAGCATGGATTCCCGCTCGCTCTTCCTGCTGATAGCAGCCCTCGGCTGCCCCATCGGCATGAGCTTAATGATGTGGTTTATGATGCGGCAAGACGGTCACCAACACATGTCTATGGACACAATGCCCAAAGAGGTACCACCAGAGCAACTCGCCGCACTCCGGGCGCAGAAAGACACGCTCGAGAGGCATATCCACGAACTGGAGGCGGTGCAAGCTCTGGAAGAACGCCGTGAGCACCTTGAACGGGAAATTGCGGCGCGGAGAGAGGAAACGCAGGTCCAAGTATAAGCTCTTGTACTCTACGAGTGGCGTTACCGCGCCCGGCGGGCAAGGTTATGGCAGCAGGTCACCGGGGATAATATCCTGGATGTGGGTGTCGGGACGGGCAGGAATATGCCCTTTCATCATCGCGCGTCCCGGCGCTAGCCTGGATAAGGGATTGATTCCCTTTGCACACGTCGACCTTGGGGAGAGAGCACAAACATAATATGCTCTGTTGTCTGAAGCGCATCGAGGCGGATATCCGGGAGGTAGGCCGCATGGTCGAAGCCGATGGCTCTTGCCTGGATGTCCTGCAGCAGACACGAACTATCCAGCAAGCGCTTAACCAGGTAAATGCTCTCATGCTGCGTAACTATCTGGATACGTGCATGGCCGTGGCTATGCAGGCTAGTGACCTGGACGCTCGGGCGTCGGCCATTGCCGCATTGGTGAAGGTCTTTGAGGTCGTAAACGAGTTGTAATCCGACATATTTTCCGTGGGAGGAATCCAGTGGATAGCAAGCAAATCGCATTTCCAGTGCAAGGTATGCACTGCGCCTCGTGTGTCAACACCATCGAACGGAGTTTGAAGAAGGTGGGCGGCGTTACATCCGCCAACGTGAATCTGGCCGCCGAGCGGGCTACCGTCACCTACGACCCTGCCCAGGTTACGCCACCGGCTTTATTGAAAGCCGTCAGGGAGGCGGGGTACGAGCCGATCGTTGAGAAAGTCACCCTGCCGGTAGGTGGCATGACCTGCGCCTCGTGTGTCAACACCATCGAGCGGGCCTTGAAGCGTGTGGACGGCGTGCTCTCGGCCAATGTGAACCTGGCCACCGAGCGGGCGACAGTAGAGTTCCTGCCGGGCCAAGTAGGCCTGGCTGATCTTAAAGGCGCCATCACTGGGGTAGGTTACGAAGTCCGCAAACTTCCGGAAGAGTCCGAGGTGCTCCAGGATCGGGAGCAGGAAGCCCGGCAGCAGGAGATGCGCACCCTCAGGCGGCGATTTCTGTTGGCGGCTATCCTTTCCATCCCTATCTTCTTGGGCAGTTTTCACGAGTGGTTCCCCTGGGTGCCTGATTTGTTGCATAACTGGGTGGTCCTTTTTGTTCTGACCACACCGGTGCAGTTCTGGTCCGGTTGGCCGTTTTATAAAGGTGCCTGGGCGGCCCTCAAGCACCGGACCAGCGATATGAATACCCTTATCGCCGTTGGCACTTCGGCAGCTTATCTCTACAGTATGGCGGCGACTTTCGTCCCCCGTCTCTTCCCCACGGGCCTGGTTGCCATCTACTACGATACGGCAGCCGTTATTATTACCCTGATTCTGCTGGGCCGGTGGCTGGAAGCTCGTGCTAAGGGCCAGACCAGTGAGGCCATTCGTAAGTTGATGGGCCTGCAAGCCAAGACCGCGCGCGTGTTCCGCGCTGGCCAGGAGGTGGATATCTCCATCGCCGCGGTGCAAGTAGGGGATATTGTGCTCGTCCGGCCCGGCGAGAAGGTACCTGTGGATGGCGTTATCATCGAAGGCAATTCGGCCGTAGACGAATCTATGGTGACCGGAGAATCCATGCCGGTGGATAAGAGCATAGGTGACACCGTAGTTGGGGCAACGATTAACCGCACAGGCATATTCAAGTTCCAGGCTACCAAAGTAGGTAAACAGACGGTGCTGGCCCAAATCATCCGCCTGGTCGAAGAGGCCCAGGGGTCCAAAGCCCCTATCCAGCGGCTGGCCGATAAGGTTACCAGTTATTTCGTGCCAGCGGTTATCACGTTGGCCGTGACCACTTTCGTAATCTGGTACGTTTTCGGTCCACAGCCGACCTTCACCTTCGCCCTGGCCAATTTCGTGGCCGTGCTGATCATCGCCTGTCCCTGCGCACTGGGATTGGCCACTCCCACAGCTATCATGGTGGGCACCGGCAAGGGAGCGGAGCATGGCGTCCTCTTCCGCAGCGCTGAAGCCCTGGAGATGGCGCATCGCATCCAGGTGGTGATTCTAGACAAGACAGGGACGTTGACCCAGGGCAAACCGGTCGTCACCGACGTGATCGCGAGTGGAAATGGGAGCGGGTCTGCCCCTGGCCACAACAAAGGTCCGGGCCAGTCAGCCGAAACCGAAATCCTACGGCTGGCAGCTTCTGCCGAGCGCGGGTCGGAGCACCCCCTGGGCGAGGCGATTGTACAAAAGGCGCGGGAGTTAGAGCTGATCCTGGTTGATCCCCTCGACTTTTCAGCAGTGCCTGGCCACGGTATCCAGGCCACCATTGAAGGCCAGCTAGTCTTGGTAGGCAACCTCAAGTTTATGCGTGACCACGGGCTGGGTCTCGACGGCCTGGAGCCACAAGTCCAGGCGCTTTCGCAGGCCGGAAAGACCCCCATGTATGTCGCAACGAATGGCGTGATGGCCGGGATTATTGCTGTGGCCGATACCTTGAGACCTAATGCGCAGGAAGCGGTAGCCGAATTGCACCGGCTGGGTCTGGAGGTCCTCATCATCACCGGCGATAACCGCCGCACGGCCGAGGCTATCGCCAGGCAGGCCGGCATTGAGCGGGTACTGGCCGAGGTCTTGCCTGAAGAAAAAGCCAACGAGGTGAAAAAGCTGCAGGCTGCAGGCAAGATCGTGGCGATGGTAGGTGATGGGATCAACGATGCGCCCGCCCTGGCCCAGGCGAACGTGGGCATCGCTATCGGCACGGGGACCGATATCGCCATGGAGGCAGCGGACATTACCTTAATGCGGGGCGATCTGACAGGCGTGGTTATAGCCATTTCCCTGTCCCGCGCGACGATGCGGACCATCAAAGGGGGGCTCTTCTGGGCTTATATCTACAACATCCTCGGCATCCCTATCGCTGCTGGCATACTTTATCCATTCCTGGGTCTGCTGCTTAACCCCATGATCGCTGCTGCCGCCATGGCCTTCAGTTCGGTATTTGTGGTGACAAACTCTCTGCGGCTGCGGAGCTTCCGGCCATCGCATACTGCGGTGGTGACCAGATGAAGCAGATTCGTATCTTCTTCGGCCTAAGCACGTTTGTAAGTTGACACAACTACTACAAAACGGTAGTATATAGCGGCTCTTCAGCGGACCGGATCTCAAGCTGGGAGCCAGTCTGACACTGTGAACCTAATTTACTTCCTGGGAGGTCAAAATTGAGCAAGAAATACACCCCAAGCCAGGTACAACGCGCGGAGGCCATCTCCGCGGTGCAGTTGCCTAGTCCGGTAGAGCCAGCCAGACAGCAGGATAGCTCGAAGCAACAGGATTTGCAGAAGCCACCTCAGGAGGTGGTCATCACCCTCGATCTTTCTGACCTGAAGCGTAGCCAGCTTCTCAAACTGTCCCTCTGGGGGCTGGCGGGGGTGATGGCGGCAGCCCCACTACTCTCGACCCTTGGCCCTCCGCTGCGTACCCAACTGGCCAGCATCGGCGCTACAAGTTATGCGACCTGGCTGGCGCTCACAGCCATCGTCCTGGCTGCGACCGTTTGGTATACCTATAGCAAGCGTGGTGTGCTGACGGGCATGACAGGCATGATGTCCGGCATGACCTTTGGCATGATGTCCGGTCTGATGGTGGGTGCCATTTTCGGTGCGACGAATGGCATGTTTATCGGCAGCGTCGTCGGCATGCTGGTGGGCATGGGCATTGGTACCGTGTCTGGCTGTTGTGAAGGCTTGATGGGCACGATGGAAGGGCTGATGGCTGGCCTGATGGGCGGCCTGATGGGTGCTATGTTAACGGTCATGCTGCGCTACGACAACCTCGACCTCTTCTTGCCTATCCTCTTTGCTGCCTTTCTCCTTATTCTTGGCCTGATCGTGTTGATGGTCTACCGGGCATCTCGTGACCTGGCCTGCGCAGCATGTGAGCCAGACTTGGCTCAAGGGCAGACGGCAAGGGGTGTGGCCGTAACTCGTGGGCCACGGCCCGGACTCGTGGCCCTGCCGATTGGTCTGGCCACGTTCAGTCTGGTCTTCATCATGGCTTTTGGCCCACGGTCGTCGTATCTCGGCTTAGGTAACATTACGGGAACCCCCTCTTCACCTCCTGTGGCGGGAACAAACAAAGCTGCCCCAATCAACCAATCCTCGACTACCGTTGGCAGCGCAGCTCCTGCCCCGACCACGGGTACTGCGACTCGTGCGCCGATTACAGCTCCAGCGCCCCCATCGACCTCTGCAAAACTCGGCCCAAACGATGCGGCAGCTGTAGTTGGTGGGGAGAGGATCACCATGACTGAGGTAAATCAGCGCGTAGAATTGCAACTCGCTATGCAGCGAGCTGCAGGCGGATCAGATGCCAGTTACCGGGCACAGCTTGATCAGTTGCAGGCATCTACCGTCACGGAGATGGTCGAGGAGCGAATGCTGGCACAAGAGGCGGCGCGCCAGGGCATTATCCCAACTAATGCCGAGGTCAACGACTTCCTTACGAATAACGTCTTCAAGCAACTCAATATCACTGAGGATAAGTTGAAAGCGGAGTTGGTTAAGGCCAATCTGACATTAGACTACCTGCGCGAGGTACTGAAAAAGTACGCCGCGGCAGATAAGCTCATCAACACAGTTGTCCTCAAAGATATTCCACCAGACCAGAGGAAGAGTACGTACGATGCCTGGTTCAGCAATTTACAGAGCAAGGCGCAAGTCACAGTCAATCTCAAGACCGACACCGTGTTCCCAAGTGCGCCCCAAACCTCAGCACGCGCCGGGGGGCAGGTCGAGGCGCAAGTCAAAGGTGGGGTGCAGGAGATCAACATGACCGCCTCGGCGGGTGGCTATTCCCCCACCGTCATCAAAGTCAAAAAAGGTATCCCCGTGCGGCTGAACATCACCACCGACGGTACGGCCGCTTGTGCCCGGGTGTTCGTATTTCCGGCATTCAAAATCAGCAAGACCCTGCCGGCCCAGGGTACAGAGACAATTGAATTTACCCCTGACCGGGACGGCCCTCTGACCTTTAGCTGCGGCATGGGCATGTTCCGAGGGCAAATGATCGTTGAACAAGGATAAAAGGAGTAGATATGGGCCGACAAAACCGTGTGAGCCAGCAGCCAGACAGGTCGACCATGGAGAAGCTTTTGGGTGATCTGGAGCTGGCAATTATGGAGATCGCCTGGGAGACTGACCAGGTGACTGTACGGGACGTTCTGGAACGATTAAATTCCCAGCGGCATCTGGCGTATACGACCGTGATGACCGTGATGAACCGCCTGGTGGAAAAGGAACTGTTGACCCGCATACTGTCTCAGCGCACAGGAGTGTACCGTGTTGCCCAGACCCGCGAAGCGTTTCTGAAGAACCAGGCGGCCCAGCTTGTGCGCTCGCTCCTCGACGACTTCGGCGAGGTAGCGGTAGCGCAGTTTATAGAGGCGCTTGACCAGAGCCAGCCGGAGCGGTTACAGGCGTTGGAGCGCTTCGTGGCCCGGCGGCAGGCGGAGGGCGACGATGCGAGCTAACAGGTTCTTCTATACTCTGCTGGCTCTGGCCGTCCTCGGCTTGGGTCTACTGGCCGGTGGCTTATTTAACCTATCCATGCACTTCCTGCCGCCGTCCTTGGAGACGACGAACCTGTGCGGCAAATTATTTGAGGTCGCAGCCGACCTCGGCTATCCCCCGGAGCTTGTCGGCTACCCTTTGTTGGCTCTCATGGCCACGCTGCTCGGCTTGAGTCTGGGTTCGTTCGTAACCCACGTCCGGAATACGCGGCGGCTGGTGCAGTCCCTCACGTACCCACGTCTGCGTGCGCACGCGCAGCGGCCATCGCTCACTGCGGTCGCCTTACACCTGGGGTTGGCCGGGCGGATCGATGTAGTAGCCTCACCGCGGCGATATGCCTTCTGCTATGGCTTTCTTCGGCCACGGGTCTGTGTGACCACCGGCCTGATAGCTGATCTAGATGATGCGGAACTTGAGGCCGTGCTTACCCACGAACGGCGGCATGTTGAGAACTACGATCCGCTCAAGCTGCTGGTGGCCGAAACGCTGCGTGCCGGTCTGTTCTTCTTACCCGTGCTTTATGACCTCAGCCAGCGCTTCCGGCGGCGGATGGAGCTGGATGCTGACCAGAGGGCCATACAGAAATGCGGCGCTGTGGTATTGGCGAGCGCCTTGTATAAGATGCTTACCGGGCCGTGGCCACTGCGGTTGGCGCCAAACCTGACCGTCGGCGCACTGGATCTCGCTGGCGAGCGCATCGATCAGATTATTAATCCGCACGCCCGCCAACACCATCCGATGCCCTGGTCCCGGCTGATCGCCAGTATCATTGTGCTGGTATTGCTGCTGCTCGTCGGACTTCCGGTGGCGCAAGACCGCAACTTGCCTGGAGCAGCGCGGGTCTCACAAACCCTTGTTGCGCCGTCCGTGTCGCAGACGATTGTGCAACCAGAATCAGTTCTGCACAAGAATGCGGTAGAGGCGAGAGATAATCTGGCTGGCATCCAAGTCGTGGAAGATGGAGATAAATATTTATGCAAATCAGAATTAATCTGTGGCACGTTGTCATCGCATTAGTTGCAATTGCCGTGGCCGGCATTGCTGTGGCAAAGGTGATTCCGGCTACTGTTCCGGCCACGGCTGGGACGGCCCAAGTTGGGCCCGGAGCTCGAGGTGGACCCCGTCTGACGGTAAATCAGCCTGTCTTTGACTTTGGATCGGTGCCCTATAACCGCGAAGTTAACCCATCCTGGAAGCTGACCAACACAGGCGATGCACCGTTGGAGATCAAAAATATTGCGGTCAACACCCAAGCGGGTTGTTGACCGCCTCAAGCGGTCGTCGGTTCGACGACCTACAGGCGTGGCCAGACCATAACGTTGCAGCCAGGACAGTCGGTCGACTGCCAGGCACCTTTCAGTATGTCCCAAGGGATGGGAGGGCCACATCAATTTGACCTGGTAATCACTTCCAACGATCCGGTCGAGCCGCAGAAGACGTTGACCGTCAAGGCGGAGTATCCCGTGCCATAGTCCAGATAACAAAACACCAGAGATGACCATGCCACCGTTTGACAACAAGCTTACGGATGCTGAAATCCGGGCTGTCGTGGAATATTTCAAGAGTCTGTGGTCGGCTGAACACCGCCAGTATCAGTGGGAAGAGACACAAAAGCGGGCAAGAAACTGACTTGGGTCGATCGCGGACAGAATCAGACCGGTGGAGTGCAGCACTGGATTTCGTTGAGAGGAGAAATACTATGCAGAACACAGATAAAACGATCGCGGTTGCCCGTCTACTGGATGAGCATGCACCCATAGGCTGGCTGCCACGGGCGATCATTTTGGCAGCCCTCGGGGCGCTGCTTGGAGTACTTTACCTCTATCGCACCCGCATTCCGGCTGGAGAATGGTATGTGATACTCAGTATTCCGGCTACGAATCTGACGGGCCCTATTGGTGACCTCGCGGATGCTATCAACTTCCCTCTCCTGAGTGTATTGCTTTTCGGCCTGATCGGGGCAATCAGCCCGTGCCAACTGACCACCAATGCTAGCGCGCTGGCTTACATTTCCGGTCGCTCCGGCGATCGCTATGGCGTGGGCCGCAGCGCACTGGCCTATATTCTTGGCAAGGCGATCGTTTATACGATTGTGGGGGTAGCCGTGATTCTCGTCGGCCGCCAACTCGCCCAGAACTCGATCCCGGTTATCATTGTCGCGCGCAAGGTGCTGGGGCCGCTGATGATCCTGCTCGGCCTCTACCTGCTTGGGCTGGTACCGCTACATTTTTCATTGGGACAAGGCATTGCCGGTTGGCTAGAGACACGCGCTGGATCGGGTGCGGGTGGAGCCTTCCTGCTCGGGATTGCCTTTGCGTTTGCCATGTGCCCCACGCTCTTCCTGCTCTTTTTCGGGCTGACCATCCCCCTGGCGCTGCGCTCGCCCGTTGGCGTGACTTTTCCAGCAGTCTTCGCCCTCGGCACGACGCTACCACTGCTCGGGCTGGCTGTACTACTGGCAAGGGGAAGCGGCGCAAGGAAAAGCTATATTGCCGGGGCACGTAACATCGATACCTGGCTCCGGCCGGTTGCCGCCGTCGTGCTTATTCTGGCAGGCCTGAACGACATCGTAATTTACTGGTTTCTCTAGCTGGATAGTATCCCCTGAGAGGGAAATATTGTTATGGATAGTGTGATCACCATCAGCTTCCCCATTGAGGCCATTCTGGCTTTTATAGCCGGTCTGTTGAGCTGCCTTTCACCCTGTACGCTCCCCATCTTGCCAGCCTATTTTGCCTTTACATTTCAATCGGAGCGCACCGGAATCGTCAAGATGACTACTGCCTTCTTTATCGGCCTGGCGCTGGTATTCGTGCTACTAGGGGCCTCTGCTTCGTACATCGGTAGCCTCCTCAATGAGCACATCCGTACACTGACACAGGCCGGCGGTGTGCTGATCATACTCTTTGGGCTGATGAGCCTGTCTGGCAAAGGGTTCACGGGCTACCAGACGCGAACCCGTCCTGTAGCCAGCACCTGGGGATCCCTGCTGTTTGGCGCTACCTTTGCGTTCGGCTGGACTGCCTGTATAGGCCCGATCCTGGGCGGGCTGCTCGTACTGGCAGCTTCTGACGCCACCGTCTACCAAGGCGCGATCCTGCTGTTTATCTATGCTATGGGCCTGGGCTTGCCGCTGATATTGGTCTCGGCCCTGATAGGGCGCAAAAGCCGGGATAGCCTGCCCTGGCGCATCCTGCGCGGGAAAGCCTGGATAGTGCATATTGGTAGCCAATCTTTATATTTGCACTCTACCAGCATCGTCAGTGGGCTTCTTTATATGGGCATGGGTTATCTGATGTTGACCGGCACTCTGACGCGCTTTAACCGGCTTGTCCCGGCCGATTTGCAAGTCTGGTTCTTGGCGGTGGAAGAATCCTTGCGCAGGTTTTTGGGTGGCTAGCATACAGCCGCAAATATCGGCTCAGGCTACCGGTTGTTCATCTCTAGCGATTCCACCCCTTTCCATTTGCTGTATCAGTGATTATTTGGGCATATTTCCAATTCAGGAGGGTGAAATGAAGACGCATGCTTTCGGGTCTCACACTGCAGAGGAGAAGCGCCGCTTTTCTAACTTGGGCCACGTGGTGGGAGGTCTGGTGTTTGCCTTAGCCAGTGTACTGGTCATTCTGGAGGCTGTTGGCATAGCGACGTGGGGCCGAACAGCGTGGCCCATCCTGGTCATGGCGGGAGGGATGTTGCTACTTTTCGCCATCTATCTAAGCCACCCGCGCTCTGACTGGCCCGCCAAATGGCACGACCCACAGCAGCGCCAACACACGCTGATAGCCGCTGCTATGACAGTAGGGGGTGGGGCGGAGTTACTACGGATGAGCGCTCCGGCCTGGGAGTATATTTGGCCGGCCGCCCTGCTCTTCATCGGCTTCCTCTTCCTGACCCATGCTCAGCATGGTACAGGCGCGGCAGTGGTCCGAGCCGTACGGCAGCACCGCATCCTGGGTATTACTTTGATAGTGGCGGGTTTATTTAGAGGAATGGACATCGGCTTGGAGGCAGGCGTTTTTACGCTTCTGTGGCCTATTGTACTGCTTGCTGCCGCAGTACAGTTTATCGTTTACCGGGAACCAGAGGGGGCTTATGAGGCAGAAAGTGGTCATGGCGCACATCGCAAATAACTGATGGTTCGTTCCCGGGGCAAATACCATTTGATAGTCGCATACCAAGGCAGTGTGAATACCTTTAAGGTTTAAATATATGCAACCACGCTCTTTCATGGTTCTTTTGGCAGCGCTCATCACCTTTTTGCTGGCGGCCTGCTCCACCGGTGCCGCACCCACGCCTCTGGTGCCTGCCACCGACCGGCCGACATTTTTGTTTTTTTACACCGATAACTGAATACCTTGAGCAACGATGACGCCCGTCGTGAACGGGCTAGAGGCAACATACCGGGACCGGGTGGATTTTCGCCGGCTGAATGCCGAGAAGGAGGGTAAGGCGCCATTTGAGGCCTACCACCTGCGGGGCCACCCCGGCTATATCCTATTGAAACCAGATGGCAAAGTGCTTTGGCAGGGTCTCGGCCCCAAGTCTGCCGAGGAATTAGCCGCCCAGATCGAAGCTGCTCTGGCTAGGCCATAAAGGAGAAACTATGGTCGTAATCTGGATGGATCGTAGAGCCTTCTATGCCTTCCTGATTGGAGTCGTAGTGGTACTGGTCTTAGTCGCAGGATTTCTGCTCGGCCGATCAGCCGGTTCGAGTCCCGCGAGTATCGCACAGAATCCGCAGATACAGGTTAACCCGGTGGCGCCTGTCAATCCCTCGGTCGCTAACCAGGCCCCCCAACAGCCTCTACAAGTCCAGCCGCAGCCGGCTCCTACGGACAACGTCCCCCGCATCAGCCTTGCCGATGCCGTCAAGAAACTAGGCCAGCCATCCGTGCTCTTTGTCGATGCCCGGACGGCGCAGGAATTCCAGAAAGGCCATATCAAAGGCGCCGTTTCCATACCGGCGGGTGAAACGCAGAATCGCCTGAATAAGTTTCCGCGCGATAAGGATCTGATCATTTACTGTGCTTGACCGAACGAACAAGAAAGTGCCCGTGAGGCACAAACATTGATGGCTGCCGGTTATACCCGCCTTACCGTTCTCAAGGGTGGTTGGAATGCGTGGGTCGCTGCTGGAGACCCCGTAACCCAATGAATTTTTCCTACTTGATTATCTGTACCCCTTCCAACATGCAGAAAGCGCATCGTAGGAGGGGGATTTTTGCCAGGAATCGATCGTAAAGAGTGGGGTCTATCAGCCAATACCTGGAGGTATGGTATCGTACTGCCGATTGGACCCTGACGCATATGTCTACCTATATACGCTAAATCGCCTACCGCGTTATGGGCCAAACCGCGCTCTCACCTATCCCCACTCTCTGTTATGCTTTTATTCTGACAAAGTAGGTCCAATTAGTAGGATTTTTACCGGCAATTGAACAATTATTTTTGCGAAAGGGAGAATTATGAAGACTGCTTCCTCCAAAACTCGAGGAGCATCGAAAGACAGTTTATCCAGGAGAATCCCAACGCTGGCCCGAGGCACTCAACCCATGATGTTGCTTGCACTAACTCTACTCATCATGGCCCTGGCTACGGCCTGTGGGGCTACGCCTTCGACAGGTGGGAGTATTACTAGTACTAGCAAGGGCTATATGAAAATAGTGGATGGGGTACAGATACAGGCAGTTTTAAATCCGAACCCCCCGCAAGCCAGCCAGGATGATACGGTTGAGGTGACACTGACGGACGATAAAGGCCAGCCGATCACCGACGGCAGGGTTGCAGTTACGCTTTCTGCTGCTGGTATGAGCTCCAGTGTGGCTACAGCGCAACACAAAGCGAATGGTGTTTACACAGCCATACTGAAACCTACCGGCCACAAAGGGACCCATAGCTTTACCGTCGACCTTCAATGGCAAAACAAACCATACCAGGCAAAGTTCGATGATATCAGTGTGCAGTAAGGTAATAGAGATATGACCGCCCTGGATGGCGCGCTCGCATTATGGTTTGTGCTAACTCTCGCTGCGGCGCTGTTTGTGATCTATGATCTAGCCACAGGGTGGGCGTCAAAGTTTTGCGAGATTGGCGAGGGCAAGGAAGGGGGGGTAGAATGAAGGGAAACAGAAGCGGAGGAGGAGACAGATGAGTGATAAACCCTTAGGGGAGGAGTGGCACGAGTTGGGAGAGAACCTGCTGGCCGGGGTAG
>SHYO01000114.1 GCA_009692745.1 Chloroflexota bacterium | reverse complement strand
TATAATCTGTCTCGCGGGCCAGGGCAGCCAGGGCCCACTTTTCAGCCCTGGTGATGGTATCAAAATCATAGCGCAAGCTGCCCGCAGTTTCCCGAATTGTCTCGTTAAGTGCTTCCTTAACGTCATCCAGATCGATATAGTTGCGTTGTTTGCGCCGGGCCAGATTTACCAAGGTATGGCAGGTATACTGGATATAGAAAGGATGGCGCGCAGTGACGTCCAGGATACGCTGCACCGCCAGCGTATGATACTCCAGGATACCCTGGACCGGCTTCAGAATCAAATCGATGGCATCGGGCTCTTCCAGGAAACTAATGCGCATAGACTTGGCAGTGTTAAACAGAATACTTTCCTTCTCAAATTGGCGCTGCCGTAGCTCGTAAGTCCCTGTAAATATAAACGCCAGGTGGCGACTGTGTTGCATCAAACTACGCACAAAGCCGAATACATCGCTGGAAACCACACCTTCCCGCACCTTGTTCAGCAAGATATCGAATTCATCGATCATGATCACCGCTACTTGCTTTAACCGTCCCTCCAGCTCACTATGGAAGCGACGGAAGGTGGGGAAGGGTTCCGATTGGAATTCCGAGAGCGCCGGGCACGGCACTATCACACCATCATCCTCCAAGTTGTAGGTAATCGTGCGGGCCATCTCAAAGAGCAGACCGGCGGTATCCACCTCTGGGATATATTGCATATCGATCAAAATAAAATTATAGTGGGTTTCGTTCTCGGCTGTACCGGCGGACACTCCTGCACGGTGCATATTCCTGAAGCGGTGGGGCAGTTGGTAAAGCGTCGATGTCTTACCAGTGCGTCGCTGCCCATAAAGCAGCAAGACATTCTCCTGGTAGGTGCCACTCAAATTCTGCTGGATGAATCGGAAAACATCCTCCCGGCCGAAGAACATATCCGGCGTACGAACCGGCGGCCCGGGAATATAGGGATTCGTGGTAATCTCCCGGTACGTTTCCTCCGGTGTATAGAAGCGGACCCGGCTGGTAAACAACTCAAAGCGGTCTTCCCGTTCGTTATCGGCAAAGGTAGCTTCTAAGGTAAGCTCGGCATTCCCGGGGGCCGCCGGCTTCACGTTAAAAACCACGATCCGGGTAGCACCAACCCCCAGGGGACTCAGGGATTGCACATTATCCTCCCCCAATTCGAACTCACCATTTTGGGAGGGGCGTAAGCGCAACCGCAAGTTCCGCGCGGCGCTATCCCCTAAGTTCGTGACCTCCGTAGCCAGAGCCACCGGAAAGCCGTGCATACGCACCGTTTCGCTTTGGAGTCCTACTTCTAACTTGGCCCGTCCACCACCCACCCGAGAACGCTCGCGGGCCAGGAGATCGTGCCAATGCTGGATAGCCTGGGAAAACAGGCGGCTTTCCGGTTGGAAATTGATCACCTGTTGCCGTTTGCGCTCTAAATCCTCCATACGATCGAGGGCATTCAGCAGCGCTTCCAACCGGTCCCGCCGGTCCTGGCTGGAACGGTATAGGCGCATATACTCGGCTACCCGTCCGAAATCCAAAAGCAAATCTCGCACCTGGGGACGCAACCAGGTATTAATCACCCCCAGCCAATCCAACGCACTAGTATCTGCCGCCAGGGTTTCAATATTGGGATAGGTGGTGAAACTATTCAGGGTCTGGAAACTCAACTGGAATTCTTTAATATGCCGCCACCAGGAAACCTCTTCCAGGCGGACCGCCACCTCAGTTGCTGCCACACCACGTAACATCTCATAGAAAAGCGCCGCCAGGTGGGACATATCCGGATTATCCATTTGCATGTCCCGGCTAATCTCCCCTAATACTTCCGATACACGGATCTGAAAATCACCGTTACGCCCCTTGTAAACCGCATAAATTAGAGGTTCAATGGCATCGACGCCGATGCTGCGCAACGCCTTTCCCCCAGACTCGCGCACCTGAGGATCCATATCCACAATCGCGTCTATGAGAGCACCCACTGCTTGAGAGCTCTGGGTGCGTCCTAATGCTTCGGCGGCCTGCTCGCGAACCCGCGGGTCGCGATCCCGCAGGGCAGCAATCAGAGCCTCAATCTGGAACGTGGTAGCCTGCTGCCCCAACATACGAGCTGCAATCTCCCGCACAACTTCGTCCTCATCTCGCAAGGCACTTGCCAGGGCCTCAACCGCGCCGGCAGTCCCCATCTGGCCCAACACTTCGGCAGCGCGGCGCCGCACACTGACCTCTTCATCCCGCAAAGCGGCTTTCAGACCAATCTCGGCTGTAATCCCGCCAATCCGTCCCAAGGCATCTACCACGCGACGTCGTACCTCCCAGCGTTCATCTTTCAGTGCTTCGACCAATGCCTGAACCGTGCTCTCATCCCGGATCTCTCCCAGCAGCATCGCGGCGCGGGTGCGGACCGTACGCCGGGTGGAACTGGTTAAGGCCGCAATGAGACCGGCTCTCGCTGGCTCACCGATCATAGCAAACGCTTCCGCCAGACGATCACTGCCAAAGGCCCGTTCATCATCTAACGCTGCTATCATCCCCGGCACCGCCGGTGGACCAATCCTCACCAAAGCCTGTACCACTGCCTCTTGGATCTCAGGTTCTCTAGCAAAGCGCATGACTACCAGGGTAGTCACCGCCTGTGGATCTCCGATCTCTCCTAAAGCAAGGGCCGCTCTGCAGCGCGTCCCCACGTCGGGCGCCTGAGTGGCCTCTAACAACGCCATTACAGCAGGCTGGCCAATGGTTACCAGGGCGGTGGCAGCCCGATCCGCCGCCAAACCATTGTGGGCATTTAGCCGCTCAATCAAAGGTGGCACGGCGCTGGCTCCCAGCAGAGATAACGCCCGGGCTATGGCCTCACCCACGGGCTCCCGCGCATCTCCCAAAGACCTGAGGAGATCCTGGAGAGCAGGCCGGCCGATACGTCCCAGGGCCTCGGCAATACATGCCCTTAGGGTCGGAGACGCATCTCCCAGAGCGCCGATCAGAGGCCGGATCGCGCGGCTGGTGCGTAACAGACCGAGGGCTTTCACAGCCGCTTCGGCCAGCTCCTGGTTGGGGTCAGCCAACACGGCAATGAGAGGTGTAACACCCCAGTCTTTCCCAATCCGCCCCAAAGCTAAAGCGGCTTTTGCCTGTTGTTCCGCTGTGCCTGAGCGCAACAAGTGCAAGAAAGCCTCATTGCGGCGGGTGAGACTAATCGCGGTAATAGCCACTGCAGCTCGCTCCCAATCCTCCGTATTATCAAATGAGAAGCTGTCCAGGAGCAGATCCAATACCCGGTTGCGTTCCGCCTGTTGCGTGTGCGGCGCCTCGGCCAGGCAACGGGCAGCCAGATAAAGATTTTCTTCGTTGCCCCTACCCAGGAGACGGGCCACCAGGGGAGTAGCATCCCGCTGCAAACCCGAGGCAATCACCAGAATCTCGCGCCACCAGGGGTCCCCAGCTTGATCTAAAACCATATCCAACTGTCCCTGATTAACGACGTAGCGGGCGGCCAGGTATTCCTGTTGCGCATTATGGCCAAACGCTAGATGACCACCTGCCAGCCGCCTTAAAACCACCCTTCCGACAACCTGCTGAATCTGGTGGTCCGGCAGGAAACGCGCGAAGAATGCCTCATCGCCCTGGGAAAGCCGGTTTTTATGGAGTTCGAAAGCCGCCCAGGATAACGCATCGATGGTATCTGATAGGTTAGGCACATCCCCCAGCAAAACCATGAGGGTCTGTTCATGCAAGTCTTGCAGAGAAATATAAGACGAGTGTTGATATGAAGGTAGCTGTTCCGGAGCAAGCTGGCCTGGAGCAAGGGCTGCACTATTAAGCAATGTCTGAGAAGGCACATTTATACCTTCCGGCGCATGCTGAGTATACTCAGCATGCAGCTCCAGGAAACGCTCCTCAGCCGCTGCCATTGCTGCTAATAGGTAGGGCCGTGAGGCCATGGCTTGCAGATGGCGATTGCGCTCCAGAGCCTGCAGCAAGTAATTGGATTTCTCTTCATCCTTACCGAACCAGGAGCGCACAAAACTCCGCTCTAATTCCCACGTCAAAGGTTGTATTTCCCAGGCTACCAACTTTGGAATTTGGGGCAGGTGATCAGCAGGATGCGCAGCCAAGAGCAACAGGCTATAAGGAAACTTCTGCCTGATTTGGGCCAATTCGCCGGCCAGCCGTTGTTGATCTGCAAGTGCCAAAGTAGTGTACCCATCTAGCAATACCATTCCCTGGCGATTTGCCAGCACCTGTTCCACCCAAGCTGTACCCTGACTGATGCCCATATTTTGTACCGACTGGCCCATAAAGCCCAATAACGCTTGGTCTTTCCCTGGCCCGGCTTGCGCCCACGCGACCAAGTCCACCCAAAAAGGAATCAGGTTCTCTTGAGTTTGGTCGAAATGCTCGAAGGTCAGGCGATGGATTTCCGCCACCGGCGGGGTATCCCCAGCCAAAAGCAACCCCAGGTAGCGCATTAGAGAAGTCTTGCCTGAACCTTCAAGACCTGCTAACACCATCCAGGGACTGATTCGCAAAGCCTGCCAGATGGTTACGGCGGCCGGATGAGGGATTTCGCTCTCCTGGTGGGCTATATCCGAGGGATTGAAAGGGGCTAGTAGAGGCGGTACATACTGGGTTACCAAGTCAAGCGAAGTTTGGCGCCCGGTTTTGCCGACCACATACATATATCGGATAGCAGAAATCAGAGACGCCCGGTAGATTTCCGCCTGGCGCCCTGGCAACAGCCGGTTCGATAAAGAGGCTGTCTGTTGTAAAATCCTGGGGATATTGGAGAGCCCAGGAATTGCCCGAAATCTGTCCAGCGGACTAGCCATTACACCTCTCGAAGGACGGATTACTTATCAAGATAGTTGCCTACCAAACCGATTCTCTGTCATGATGGCTCTTCATCAAGATGACACTTTGTCAAAATAACCTCATGCGTACGCACGCTTACCACTCTGTTCGCTCATCCCAGCAGCCAGGCTGAGGGTAAAAGATTAAAATTCGAACAACCTGATGGACAGGGAGGCTTTAGAAAGGCGGTAAACGCGCGGTTAGACTCGCCGACTCGTTACTACTACATCCTAGACTGATTATATCATAGAACGATATGGTACTCAAGAAAACGAATGGGGACAACTAGATTTCTGGCTACCAGGTATCTGGAACAGACCGGGCCGGCAAAACCCATTCAGAATCCCTAGAACTTCGGAGCATTTCCGCAGTTTCCCGAAGTGTGTCCGTATTTCGTCAGCATTCTGACAGAAATATGGAATGATTTGTCAGTACTTTCCCGATATCTCATGGTACACTGTTTGAGTGTTACCCACCGTGTACGGGAAACCTACCCTGTATGGCCTAATGAGAGGCAGATATGAAAGTTCTCGTCGCAACTAAATCCCTTGAAGTGTTCCACGCTTTACAGGGTCGGAATGATGTGCAAATCGAGGAAGCGCTCTTCTCCGGGCAAGTCTATGATGGTCTGGCGGGGGCGCGGCTCGTAATCATAGATTTCGACGACCTCGTACCACATCCACATAGTATTGAAATGCTCAGAGAGGTTCTGGCCGACTCGGGAACCCTCTCCGTCTCTAGCGAAGAATTCCTGGCCCAACCAGACCGCTGGTTGGCCGATGCCATGCGGGCGACCGGGGAAATGACCACCCTGCCGGATAAGATGGCCATTGCCGTAGTCTCTTATTCGGGTGGCACAGGTCGCACCACACTGGCGATAGATACAGCTTTGCATTTTGCCCGGCGGACGCGATTACCTGTGCTTTTAACGGAATTCACCTACGGTGTCAGCTCTATCACCGCCCTTACCGGGTTGACAACACCCCACTTATTCGACCTGACCACGCAAGTCGACGCGGTCCCTGCCAAGTGGAAGGGTGTCACCCTGGCGCCGATGGATTACGAAAATTGCCAGGATCTCCCTCTGACCTTGTTGAGTAAATTCATGCATGACCAGATGGGGCATCACGTACTGACGGTAATAGATGCCCAATGGCCTCATGCCTTACTGGGATCTATTCGTGATCAGATTGATCGTTGGCTGGTTATAGCCAATCCCCGGCCGGATTCTATTGAAAACGCGCGAAAGTTGAAAGAAGAATTAGGCCAAAATGCCTCCATCGTATTAAACCAGGTAGGCGGCGCGAGCGATACTTTAGCCCTACAAGGTGTGGAGCGCGACCTGGTCCTGTCAACTGTACAAAATGTAGATCGGTTTGAGGGTCACCTGGGCAAGAAGATCCTCTCTCTGACCTATGGCACCGCTAACTGGAGGAGATATGAACCTAAGAACGCTTTTGCTCGTCTTGGCCGTCGGCTTGGGCTTAGTCGGAATAGCACTAAGTCTCCGTCCTGAGCCGCCCCATATTGAGGCAACGACACAGGTATTATCTGCTAAAAAGGATATTCCCCCGGGGACAATCATTGAGCCGGCGAAAATCGATGAGTATTTCGATACCAAAACACTGCCTGTCAGTCAGGCCCAGAATGCTTTGATTTACTCAGATACGCTGCGTAGCGGTGTAATCGCCCTTCGCGATATTCGCGCCGGCGAAACAATCAGCCAGCGCAGCGCCTCTCCGGTAGATCAAGCGCGCTTAGGCGTGAGCGACCTGGGACTGGAAATAGTCAGTTTCCCAGCCCGATTCGATGAAATGGTCGGGGGGCAGGTCAAACCCGGCAGCCGTATCAATATCTACGGCTACCGCCCGGGTGAGAATCAGACCTCTCCCGAGGTGCGGCTGGTTGCTACCAATGTTTGGGTGGTAGATGTGCGCGCCGCCTCTGGTGAAGCCGCCGGCCGGCCCTCACCCACACCCGTACCCCAAAATGATTCCCTATTGCCCAGCAGCATTAACCCTAACCGGGAAGCGCCGGCCAGTATCGTCACCGTCGCCACCCAGCCTGAGGTTGTATGGAAAATTGTGGATACCATGGGGGCGCAACGTTTTAGCGCCTGGGTCAGTCTCTCAGGCTCCCGCGCCTACCAGCCAGCGCCCACCGCCACACCTGTACAGCCCACAGCGACTGCGGTGCCACAACAGCCCACACCGGTAGTTCGCGCCACCCTGGCGCCGCCGCCGGCGCCGGCGGCGCCAGCAGCTACACCTACCGCAGTAGCTATCAGCAATCCGGCCGGTTGTAACTGGTCGTTGTCTGCCGATACCGGCTATCTTATTGGTGGCTACCCTGACAATTTCGATTATGGCGGGGAGAAATCCAGCAAAGTTAGCGGCGGTCAGGCGTTGGTTTCAGTAGATACCTGCCGCGACTTCGGCCTGGTAAGTGCTTCCTTCAAAGGCACCATCCGCCCGGAAGCCGGCAAAGTTATCACCGGTAACGTGCGCATTAATTTGCGCGATTTTAAAGGCTCTGCCGATTATCAACAAAATGGTATCGCATCCAACGTGACATTGTTGGGCGATTCCGGGAAAGACGTCCCCTATCTGCCTAAAGTACAGGCTCAGGTAGCCGGATGGGGTAAGGGCGACGTCTATGTCGATGACCGCCTGGTCTACGAAAGTCTGGATGCCGAATTTATGTACTCCGACGGCACCCGCAACGATAAGCTGCAGGTGCTGAAAGCCGATAACTCCTGCTGCTTCGATTACAAGAAGCCCGCAGACGGCAAGAGCTTCCTCTCAGCCCGCGAGCTGCAGATTTGGGTATACTCCAATGATACCGACTCGGCAAACTTTCCCACGAAGCGTGTCTGGCTTTCCTTGATGTACCGGCCGGTAGTAGTGGTTATTGCCCCGCCTAATGCTCCCAGCGTCACCACGAAGCTGCCGACTACAGGTGGCGAGGAGCCGGACGGAACCAGCATGGGCGGCGATTCAGGAACCCGCTCTGGGCCACAAGATCCGAAGTAGGAGGGGGTCTGCCCCTTCACCATTATGACTGAAACCTGCTGAGAGTATTCAGCGCGGAGTGTACTATGATACGGACGAAATCAACGAGCCGCTACAATTATAACGAGATGGTCAAAGCAGTACAGGATCATTGTGTTGAGAAAGAGGTTTCTGTACCGCGCTGGCGCAAGAATATCAATGAGGATGAATCTCTAGCCTTTCATGCCAATGTTTTGCGGGCTATGAAGGAATTGGGCTTTCAGATTTTCGACGGCGACCGCCAGGAAGTGGCCCAGGAAGTGGCAAAGCGGATCGTTGGGATGGGTGTCTTGCAGCCCTACCTGGAGCTAGATGGTGTCGAAGAAGTGATAGTCCGTAACGGTTTCGTCCAGATTGAGCGCTTCGGCCAGATCATCGACGAAGGCTACCTGGCTTCCGATGAATATTTCTACCGCCTGGCGCGCCGTATCGCCGATCTGGAGGGTAAAAAACTCGGCGCCGAGGAACCAAAAATCAAAGTGGGTCTCCCTGACGGCTCCCGCTTTACCGCCACCATTCCACCCCTCAGCCATTCAGGCACAGCCATCAATATCCGCCGCTTCTCCTTGCGCAAGTTGACCTTCGATGATCTGGTCAAGCGCAACACTATTGATGAAGAGACAGTAGATTTCCTGGTGGACGTAGCCCACGGCATGCATCATAGTGTGGTTTTCTCCGGACGCCCCGGCGCCGGCAAAACCACCATGTTAAATGCTTTCTCCCGTCACCTGCCGCCCTACGCCCAAGTATCTACTATTGAGACCTTTGAAGAGTTGCAGTTGCAAGTGCAGCACCTACACCATTTAGTAGTGGACGAGAACCCTGCAGCAATGGCTGATGCCATTAACACCACCATTCTGCGGATGCGACCCGATGTGTTGGTGGTCGGTGAGGTGGTATCAAAAGAAGCCGTGGAATATATTTTGGCGCTTAACCTGGGTATCGTGGCCCACTGCACTACCCACTCTAAGAGCGCCCGTCTGGGTCCTATCCGGTTGGAATCTCTGGCGCGCGATTCAGGAATTCCGCAGGATGAATTACGCGAAGTAATTGGCGCCGGCTTGAACCTGGTGGTGCATTTGGACAAAGAATGGGATGAGGAACGCAAAACCTACCGGCGTTTTATGCGCGAACTTTTAGCGATCAAAGGCGTAAATGCCAGCGGCAAATATGTTACCGAGACCCTCAAGCGTTGGGACGGTGCAGCTTTTACCCCCCTGCGAGGCGGAAAAGAGATATGGCAGCACTAAGCATTTTCGCTTCCGCGGGTATTATACTTTTCCTGATGTATGATTGGTACCGGGAGAAGCGGGTTTTGATGCACCAAACCCGCAACCGGAACGCTACCGTTGCGGTGCGCAAGCTGCCCTGGTACATCGTGCATGTGGGACAGTATGATTTCAATATCATACCGCTGCCTTTGGCGATTATCCTGGCTTACCTATTCCGCACCCCGTTGCTTAGCGCTTATATCCTGATCATTGGTATTCTGGCGTCTATGCATTTCGCCAACCGGATTAGAGTGGCAGCCCGCGCCTCAATGACCTTGCAGATCAACCAAATGGTGGTGGGCTTTCGCGGTATCTATAAAATCCGACCCTCAGTCTTTTCAGCCTTGAGCGAGGCTGTCAGTAAAATTGATAATCCCTTGAAAGAATATGTGCAACAGGCGGTGCAAACTTTTTATATCACTGCCTCTACGCGCCGAGCTTTGGATGAATTGCGCCGGCGCAGCCAGAATCCTTATATGGATCAATTCGTTTATATCTTGGAGCGCACCGAAAACGCCCGCCAAGATACCGTAGTGAACGCTCTGGACAACCTGGTACATCGTTTACGATATTATCAAGAATTGCGCAGCCAAACAGATGTAAGTTTGGCAGTTATTACAGGCCAGACGGTGATCATTGAAGCCATGAGCATCATCATCGTGCTGATTATTGCCCTGATACCGAATCTACGGGAGGCTTACCGAGAGTCAATTAACGGGCAGCTCTTCTTCATGTTCTTTGCGACCATCGGCGTGCTAACCGTCTACTACATTGAGCGCCGCATCCAAACGCTCAAGGAGCGGGTGCTGTGAGTAATCAAACCGGCGGTCTGATCCTGCTCTTTGCTTCTGCCATATTGATTCTGGCTTTTTGGCCCGAGATTACCGACGGGCTGCGACGGTATCAGTTGATGCGCCGTACCATCAAGCCTGCCACCAACAGCAAACCAGGCCCCCTCAGCCGCTTGTTCCACCGCAAGCGGAAGCTCAAGGTAACGTTGGTGGAAATTCGGGATTTCGTTGTAAATTTGCAGTTGGCCGTCTCATTGGAAGAGACCCTTTCCGGGGCCCTGGCCGAAACGGCTTCGGTTTTTGACGGTCGTGGGGATTTCGGCGAACGCCTGAACCGCCATGTGCAGAGCCGACTGGCCCTCTCCCCCAATGATGTTATCCAAGGGATGGCCGATGATTTTGATTCCGATGACCTGCGGGATTTGATCCGCCGGTTAGAGATTGCCCGCGACGGTGGTATGACCCATGTGCAGGCTCTGGCCGTCTCGGTGGAGGAATTAGAAGATGAGATTAAATCTACCATCGAAAAGGAGATTCAACGAGCACCTGTAGTATTGACTATTCCCATGGTGGTCGGGGTATTCTTTACAGCCTTGATTATCGGCATGTACCCTTTGATGGTTATCTTAATCCGAGTTATCGCTAATCCATTTCAATAGCAATCACCTGCCCAACCAGGTTGGGCACTGTACTTTGTCACCCAACCATTCTTATCCGTTCACGTAGTTGCACAAGGAGGGCGCCCTGGAGAACAGCTAAACCTATTTCCAATGAGCAAGCAGTACCAAAGCATTTCAAATCTGACAATCACGCACTACCATATTTTTCGAAAGGACAGTATCCCAATGTTACAAGATTTCGAGCGTTTTCTTAGCGACGAGAGTGGCGCCGAGGTGGTAGAGTACATCATGATCACTTTGGGAGTGTTGGTTTTCACCGTCGCCATTGTCGGTGTATTCGGCGGCAAGTTGAAAGAGATGTGGGTCAAGATTAATGGGTTCCTCGACACCATTATGGGTTGGAACGCTGGCGGATAGTTCTTCTTGCAACGGCTTAGCCGTGCAGGTAGGCTTAGAGTTCCATGCTGATTACAGCTAATGCTGAGTATACTCAGCCGAGATTGATCGGAACAACTGTTGCTGCTCCAGTGTTCCGCAAGAATCAGTTAGAGTTTATCTACCAATAGCGAGCCAGTAGCCTGGGCTCACAAGGGGGAAGGTTCAGCAAGGCCCCGGCTTGGCCGTTTAGCCTTTTGTTAAACGGCCCGGGTTCCCCCTCTTTTGGCGCCGTCAGAACGGGCGACCGCAGTGCGGGCAGGCGACGCGACAGAAATGCCATGATCGAATCGAGGCAAGCCACTGATGCGCGATACTTGATGGACTATATCTAAAGTTAAGCGCCGGTGCGAAATGAGTACGAATGCATGTTGAATGAGATTAAGCATTTTTGGGAAGACGATAGTGGCGCCGAGACGGTAGAGTACGTGATGATTACTCTAGGTGTATTGGTCTTTGTAGTAGCCAGCGTTGCGGTTTTCGGTGTACAGCTCAATAAGGCTTGGGGATTTATCAACGGGTTCCTGCAGCATATGCTCGGATGGAACGAGTCATAGACTTAGTGCAGCTATAACGAGGAGACTCCTTGTGCTCAATGACTTTAACGCATTTATAGAAGACGAAGGTGGGCAGAGCATCACCGAGTATGCGGTGTTGACCATCGTCATTCTGGGGGCGACAACTCTAACGATCATCGCTCTTGGCACCAAGCTGAAAAGTATCTTCCAATGTATCCTAAACCAGCTTGAGGGTCAGGCTTGTACCCAGTAGCTACGGGATGATCTCGCCCGTACAGAGGCAGGTATGGACTGGTTGTTAGCCTTTAAACTCATCGTTACTGCCTGGTTGGCAACTGTCACACTTTGGGATCTGCGCACCGGGAGAATTCCTAACTGGTTGACCTTGATCCCGGCGCTTGGTATCGGCATCTGGCAATTGACCCAAGGGGTATGGTTTGTGCCCCTGATTTGGGTGGCTCTGTTTATGATTTGGCGTCTAGGGTTTATCGGTGGCGGCGACATCAAGTTCCTAATGGGACTGTTTGCCCTATTTCCTACCGAGCATTTTTTCTTACGGCTGGCGATTATGGTAATCATTATCTCCCTGCCGTATCTGGTGTGGAAATACTGGGGTCAGCACCCCTTGCGATTGGTACGGGCGCTCCTGGCGCGCCTGGCCAGCAATGAGGTGTTACCGACCCGTGAAGAATTTCAAATCCAGGCCAGGCGTTTTGTCTTTACCTGGACTATCCCAGGGGCGATATACTTATGGTTCATGTGGCAAGGCTTCTCCGGCGCTGGTTAAATGACCAGCGCGGTGCATATCTGATTCAATTCGCCGTTCTGCTGCCTGTGTTGCTTATTAGCGTGGTAGGCGGCTTCGAGGTGTGGAAAATCGTCTCGCTGAAGACCTCGTTGCACAATGGCGTCTATCAGAGCGCGCGCTACCTGGCGGTGAATGCGCCAAATTCCTTCAGCACGGATCCGTGGCAACTGATGGCCCATGATTTTATCGGCCGGGTGATTGGCGACAGTACCTTTAAAGATTCGATCCGGGGTTGGGAAGTGCTCATTGAGCCACCAGGCAACCCCTCCTCTAACGGTAGTGTGTGTAGCTACCGGTATACGGTGCATGCCACTATGCGGATTGCGGTCAATATTCCCTTTTTGAGCAATGGGGTAACCGTCCAAGATTCAGTGTCAGGGATCCCCATATGTTAAACAAGCTGTTGTTAAACAAGCTGTTGTTAAACAAGCTGTTGTTAAACAAGCTCCTTGGGACCCGTCATGCCTTCAACCTGTCCAGGCTCCGGTTGTACCCTGCCAGCCACGAGCTTTCTTGCCGTCGGATCGATCAGCAACGCGGGGATACCCTCATCGAGTTTATGCTTGTGCTGCCCATTGTCTTGATGCTGGTCATTGGAGGATTTGCCATCTGGCGTGTCATCAACGTCAAAGAATCGCTGCGCTCGGCCACTTATAATGCCGCCCGCTATCTCTCTCTGCAGGGCATTATAGATGAGCAACTGATCAACAACCCCGATAACTGGCGAGCAGCCGCTACGTATTTGGTGATGCAAGATCTGTCTCAGAACACCTTTGTCGACCGGGGAGCGCTGTTACATACGTTGAGCATCCGTGTCGAGCGCCCATGTCCTCAGCCTGGGCATTGCGAGACAGCCTTTTTGCCATCCTGTCCAGGGGAGGAGGCAACCAACCCGAATATCGCGCGGGAGCGCATGGGCACGGCCATGTTCCGCGTCCAATCCGCCGTCTCTATCCCCTGGAACACCTATATTCCCTTCGTGGGCGGCGGCCGGATCACCCTGGTCGAGAATAGTATTAGCTATCTCGAATGTCCACCTTTGACGCATTGATGAGCAATTATGAAACTATATGCCTTTTTCACCCGCACAGGATGGGATAGATTTAGCAGCAGGCTTCACCGCAGCCAGCGGGGCCAAAGTATGATAGGCTATGCCATCACACTGCCGATTTTCCTGCTCCTGGTCGTCGGCGGCATGCAAGTCTTCCGCATCCTGGCGATTCGTACCTCTCTGGAATTGGCAACTTACCAATCCTCCCGTATCATCACCAGCCTCAGTAAAGATTACTCCTTTTATAATCATGACCCCCTAGAATGGCGGGACAAAGCCCTGCTCGAAGCCCGCAACCGCGTTAACAATGAAATGAAAAGGAACCCGTTGGCCAATTTCACCAGCTACAGCGTGGATGTGTCGGTTCCCAAAAATATCGATTGCGATGACCGCTCTGCCGGAGTACAGGACCGCTCTTTCTTAGTGCGCAGCGCCGTGACCATCTCTGGCCCTTTCGGCATCCCTTTTATTGCCACACCGGGCCAGATTCAGATGCAAGTCACCCGGGCCGGTTTCCAGGAGTGCGGCATCTTTCGCGGGATTATCCTGCCGGATAACCACGCTTATTAAGAATAAGCCGGTAAAGTTTGGTCCCTAAATCTGTGGCGTCCTCTGGCCTCGCCACCCGTCTGCAAGATATAGAAGTTACCATGAAGCACCTATAGCATCACCCTGCCACCCAGGATACCTCACCAGAGTACTGGGGCCGGATACTCCGGCGGGTCCCTTTTTACCGGTCCTTTTAGCGGGATATAAACCTTCGCCTGGCCCCAAATTCAATAGCGCCGCCCGTTCACCTTCCTGCTGAGAGTACTCAGCCCGGAACAGGGAAGCAACAGCGTGCCCTCTTAATCAGTTCAGACATCGTTAAGGCCCGATAATTCGGACCCAAAACCCTTGAACCCGCCCTGGGTTCGGATTACAATGGTGTTATAATAATTATCCTGCCTGCCGACTGCATACCTGGCGGTACGGAGTCGGCTTTGGGAAATGGAGAAACAGAAATGAGGCTAAAAGCCAACAGCTTCAACCGATACCACCTCGCTCGTTTGGTGGGAAGCTTCCTATGTGCCTTAACTTTGCTTGTGTTTTTAGCCGGAGGGCGCGCTTGGGCTCTCAGCATCCGGTTAACCCTGCAGGAAATCGTGGTGCGCTCTGATCTGGCTTTCCGCGCTCGGGTGGTCAGTACGTCCAGCGATTGGGATGTCAGCCACCAAATGATCGAGACTACCAATATATTGCAGGTACTCTACCCCATCAAAGGCAGCATCGAACCCTCACTATATAAGTTTAAGACTCCCGGCGGCACCGTTGGTGATCTGACCATGTCCTCATCGGAAAACCCTGAGCTGCACCCTGATGACGAGGTCATCCTTTTCCTGGAAAAAGATAGGAGCGGGAACTATCAAATCCTCGGCGAAAAACAGGGCAAATTCAATGTAATCGGCGACCAGGTCGACAATCATCTCCTGAGCGTCCACACACCTATAGGAAAGTTCCTGGACCAGATAGAGCATCTTATGCTCCAGAATAATATCTTACCCACCATGCCCATGCAACGGGAGCGCCAGGAGATCGAATCCAAACAACCCAGCGCTTCTGGGATCATCGATAAGATTCTTTCTTTCTTGCGTTTCGGCGGACTGCGCCAGGCATTGCGCAATCCCATACAACCCGATAATTATGTCTACAATAATAAAAAGTGGCCCGGCTCAAATCCTATGGGTGAGTCTTATGTGGTCAACTTAAACGCTTCCAGCATTGGCGGTAGCCATGGCACCGCGAATGATTTTCTCAATGCTATCATAAATGCGGGCCTAACCTGGAATAATGTAGCAACCGCCCATTTCGACTTTGTCTATGGGGGACCAAGCAGTGTAGCCAGCGTCGGGTATGATGGCGTCAACGCAGTCTTCTGGACAGATATGGGCGCTGTCTCTACTTTGGCTACGACTACCTGGTGGTCAAATGGACTTAACCAAATCCTGGAAGTCGATATGAACATCAACGATCACTGGACCTGGAACGCTACCGGTTCACCGGCATCAAACGAGGCCGATCTGCAAAGCGTGGCCACCCACGAGATGGGCCATATGCTTTCCTTGGGGCACGATGGCGATCCCAATTGCTCTAATTATGACACATTACCTGCTGCTCCGGTGATGTGTCCCAGTTACATCTTGGGGACCTTGAAGCGTAATCTCCATTCCAATGACATTGCCGGCATTACATTTATCTACACTGGTACCGATACACCGGTAGCCGGTGGTACCTCCACAAATACGACAACATCGACGAGCACACCGCAGAACACGGCAACCCTCTCGCCGACATCGACGAGCACACCGCAGAACACGGCAACCCTCTCGCAGACACCGACGAGCACACCGCAGAACACGGCGACCCCCTCGCAGACACCGACACGTACGTCTACATTTACGCCAACCGGGACGGCCACGCTCTCGCCAACACCAACACGTACGCCTATACCAACACGTACGTCTACACGTACGCCTATACCAACACGTACGCCTATACCAACACGTACGCCTATACCAACACGTACGCCTATACCAACACGTACGCCTATACCAACACGTACGCCTATACCAACACGTACGCCTATACCAACACGTACACCTACGCCAACAAAGTAACTACTCAGCAACCGGATATAGGCTGATGAAAGGTCTAACATACTACATATTGTGGTTTTCAAGTCTGAATCAGGCATTTATAGCCCGTTCAAAAATGCCATTTTTGAGGTCCAATCGTCACCTTGTGTAAATCTAAACGCTACATATTGTGGTGAAAGTATTTAATCAATCCCATATGTAGTGGCTGAGTAGTTACTCCCAAACAAGGAATTGACCGGCACGTATGCCGTGCTGGTCACCAATCGGGTGGATTGGAGTGCCCTGCAGATCATCTCCCTCTACCTGCAACGTTGGCCCATCGAAACCTTTTATCAGGATGGCAAGACACATCTCGGTTTGGATCAGTATCGCATACGCCACGCCGCAGCCATTGGAAAACATTGGTGTCTGGTGTTCGTGGCCTACTCGTTCTTGCACTTGGATTGTCTCTCGCCATCACCAACTAAAGGAAACTTCCCCATCAAAACCATTGGAGAAGCATGTCGCCAACAAGCCCAGGCTCTCATTCAGGCTTTGATCCTCTCTGCCCATGAACGACTCTTGCAAGGTCAGAAACCGGAACAGGTATTTGCGTTTCTATTTGCCAAGCATAG
>SHYO01000113.1 GCA_009692745.1 Chloroflexota bacterium | reverse complement strand
GCGCGGCATCTCCGGCAAAGAAGTCGCTACCTGGTAGAAAATGTGTACGATAATGTCGTCTGTAGTCATGAGATTTCTCCTTTTTGGTTTCGCCACCATAAGGGTATCTCATGACTACCTTTTTCTCAACTAGCACCAATGGTTATTAATCCAGACCCGCCTAAAAAGGCGATGGTGGTTTTTGCCCATCCAGATGACCCGGATTTTAGTGTGGCGGGGACAGTAGCCGTCTGGACCCAAGCCGGCAGCGAAGTGGTATATGTCCTCTGTACCAGCGGCAATGTAGGCTCACATGAGCCGGGCATGACCCGCGAACGCATTGCTGCCTTGCGCGAGGTAGAGCAACGCGCGGCGGCTGCAGCCGTGGGGGTGAAAGAGGTGATCTTTCTCCATCATGACGACGGTACTTTGCAGCCAACGCTGGAGCTCCGCCGTGAGTTGGTCCGTGAGATGCGCCGGTTCCGGCCCAATGTGCTGGTGTGTGGCGATCCGGTGGCGTTTCTCTATGGTGACTCGTATATTAACCACCCGGATCACCGGGCAGCCGCGCAGGCAGCCCTCGAAGCAGTCTTCCCGGCAGTATCGATGCCCCTGGTCTTTCCGGATCTGCTGCAAGAAGGATTTGAGCCTCATCGGGTTAACGAGGTATGGGTGACGGATTCAACTACCACCAATACTTATGTGGATATCAGCCAGGTTGTTGACCGTAAGATCGCGGCTTTACGCTGCCATACCAGCCAAATGGAAAATTGGGACCCTACGGAAATGGTCAAAAAATGGGCCACCGAGACGGGGCAGGAAGTTGGGTTGCCTATGGCTGAAGGATACCGGCGTATGATCTTGGCTCGTGAGGAACCGCCCACAGTCGAAGCCAGCAATGAATCTCCAGGTTAGATTGCCAATCGCGAAACTTTATACGAACCTTCTCAATTTGATTTGACAAAAACGTGCAATGCGCCTATGATTAGGCCTTGGAGAATATTCAGTCGGCCGTTTGCCGGCTGTTTTTTTTGCATAGGAATACGGGAAAAATATGGCCTCAACTACAGATTTGCGTACGGGTAATGTCATCAGATATCAGGGGGAGCTGTATGAAGTCACGGAATGGCAGCATGTCAGCCCCGGAAACTGGCGCGCCTTCGTCCGCCTCAAGCTTAAGAGTCTAAAGACCGGCAAAGTGATTGAAGATCGGGTCCGTGCCGGTTCTGAATTGGATATTGTGCGCCTTGAGATTATCCCGGTGCAGTTCCTTTATCGGGATGGGAACGACTATGTCTTTATGGACACCGGCACTTTTGAGCAGACTATGCTAACATCAGACCAGGTTGGCGAAACCAGCAATTATATCCCCGAGAATATGGAAGTTGGTTTGGTGTATGACGGGACAAAGTTCCTCAGGATAGATGTGCCGACTTTCGTCAACCTAAAGGTCGTACAAGCGGAAGAGCAGATGCGAGGCAATACCGCTACCGACCTATCTAAGACGGTCAAGTTGGAGACGGGTGCTACGGTCGGCGTGCCTAACTTTATTAAGGAGGGAGACGTCATTCGTATCGATACCCGCACCGGGTTGTATGTGGATCGAGTGAAAGAAATCGGGTAGTTTCCCGGAGGACGATACCCCTTTTTTATGAAGAGATGCGCCAGCGGACGTGGCCGGTGCGGGTTAGCTTTTCGCGATACATGCGCTCGTCTGCTTGCTTTAGAGCTTCGGAAAGTAGCCACCCTTTTTCTGCCGTGGCAACGCCGACAGAAATGCTCAGTTGCAGGCCAGAATAGGTGCTGTTATGGGCTGCGAGGCTTTTCTTCAGGCGGTTAACCGCTTTCTCCGCCGCCTCACTATCAGTTCCCGGTAAAAGTATAGCAAACTCATCGCCACCTGTGCGGGAAACCATATCCTCGGCTCTGAAGGCCGTGCGGAGTACCAACGCCGTGCGGTGCAGCATATCGTCTCCCCCTTTATGACCCATGCTATCGTTCACTGCTTTCAAGCCATCTACGTCGGCTATAATAATGCTGACATAGGAATGGCGGCTACGTTCCATCCGCTCCAGTTCGGCCTCAAAATATGCCCGGTTGAATAAGCCCGTCAATGCATCGTGGGTGCCAAGATAGCGTAATTTCTCCTCGGCCTGCCGCCGTTCGGTGATATCCGTCAGGATGCCGACCCAGCCTACCACCGCACCATCTTTCCCTTTCCAGGGGAAAGAGTGGTCTTCCACCCAAATTAACTCGCCGCTCCGGGTACAGATCTGATACACTACCCTATGTTCTTTCTTACGTAGGTCGATGCGGCCGTTAGCAAATTCCTGGTGAGTCAGATCTACACCTGAGGGGGTTTCAATGCGCGTGACCAGGCTGGAAAATTGCAGGGAGTTGATTTCAGCGGGTGTATAGCCGGTTAGTCTCAAAATTGCCGGGCTGAGATAGTCAAATTGTGCCTGGTCAAGACGCAACCGATAGAGTACGTCACCGCTAGACTCTGCCAGCATCCGTAGGCGCTCTTCAGATTCACGGAGAGCCATATCACCCTGCATCCGGTCTAGTGCAAAGGCAATATGGGAGTTCAATAATTGGGTCAGGCGTATTTCTCTATCACTGAAGGCGCGTTGTATTTGATAGTAGATCGTAATATTACCGATAAGCCTGCCCCGGTACACAAGGGGCAAGAAGGCCATTGAGCGGATACTATCCTGTTCCAACAATAGCAAAATAGGTTGCAGGCGTGGTTCCTGAAATATGTCGGAGAGGAATAGGGGCAGGGGGTTCGAGGGGTCGATAAAGTCCTTGGTGATCGATGCAACGGCTAACCGGGCTTCGTCTGAAAGCCCCCGCCATGCTTGCATCTGCCACATTCCATCCCGGTTGCGGAACTCAACAGTGGCTTTCAGGGTTTCCATAATGGCTTGATAGCTACTTAAAGCCTCTTCGCAGATCTCATCCAAATCCCTGGCGTGGTCGAGAGCCTGGTTTAAATGATACGCCGCCTGAATTTGTTCAAGTTCCTCTAGAAGCTCTCGTTCTTCGAGCTTGCTTTCTATTGCGATCCCAGCAATTTGCGACATCTGATCGATAATGGTCAAAATGGAGCTTAAGGAAGGATCTTGGTTGATGATAGGAGGTTCAGTTGTGAGGACACTTCCTGGGATAGCAGCACTTTTTCGCTGCTCTAGCACTTCTTTTAACTCTGAAATGCTACGCCGCAGTGTTCGAAGCTCCTCTAATAAAATCCCCGGCGCTTTTTCTGAGTTTGTCATCCTGGCTCCTCATTTCGCGAGGCCCGGCACTTGGTATTTCTGCATTATGCTTGTGATATAGGCGGCTTGTCAAGTTCGCGGTGCTCACTTTGTGTCATTTCTCGCATTGTCCCTATACGTGCTATGATTATTATATCATACTAGAGGAATTTCAGATGATGCAACCGCAAAATGTATCACAACATAATAGCCAATCTCTTCCCGATGACCACATTCCTCCCGATATCATACGCCTGGAGCAGCTTTCAAAGTATTATGAAGAAGGCGGCCGAACGCGAGCTATTCTCCACGCTGTAGATGCCAGGTTTGCTGTGGGGGAATTTGTGGTTCTGTTAGGCAAGTCCGGCAGCGGTAAAAGTACCTTGCTAAACCTGGTGAGCGGTATCGATTTACCCTCCCATGGGACGGTATGGGTTAATGGTACACTCTTGACCCGTCTCTCTGAACGGGAACGCACGCTTTTTCGGCGGCGCACCATGGGATTTATCTTTCAGGCTTTTAATCTGATTCCAACCTTAACCGTAGTCGAGAATGTGACTCTGCCCCTGGAACTCATTGGCCAGGATGGCCGTGAAAGTCACCGTCGTGCTATGGAATTGTTAGATGCAGTCGGCCTGGCCGACCGCGGCAATTCCTTTCCTGATCGCCTTTCCGGAGGGGAGCAGCAGCGGGTCGCCATCGCCCGGGCCCTCGTCCACAACCCTATTCTGGTGCTGGCAGACGAACCCACCGGTAACCTGGACGAAGAAACCAGCGGTACAGTCCTGGAATTGCTGGATACCCTTACGCGCCGGGCCGGAAAGAATCTGTTGATGGCCACGCATAGTTATGAGGTCATAGGACGGGCTGATCGCGTATTTCATATTCACGATGCCCAATTGATGGAAGAACCTCTATCGGCGGCCGGCAAGCCTTGGCCGGAGGCTATTGCTCCGGGGCAGCTTGTCATACCGGAAAATGGCAGCAGCGTTATCGGCAAAGGCCTAGTGCAATGAGCTGGCATTTAGTACGCATGAGCCTGCGCCACCTGTGGCGGCGTCCATTGCAGAGCGCCCTGCTGGTGCTGGGTGTAGCATTGGGTGTGGCGGTGGTGATCGCCATTGACCTGGCCAATGTCAGCGCCCGGCGCGCCTTTAGCCTCTCTACTGAGAGTGTTACGGGCAAGGCCACCCAACAGATTGTTTCCGGGCCGGGCGGCCTGGATGACGCGCTCTACACCCGTTTACGGGTAGATCTGGGCTTGACCAAGGCAGCGCCAATCGTGGAGGGCTATGTGGCAGGGGGACGTGAGCCTGCGCAAGGAGCGGGCCTTTCGTTACATCTGCTGGGTGTAGATCCTTTCGCCGAAGCGCCCTTCCGCAATTACCTGGTCGGAAACCAGGAGGTGCCGATAGGTGAGTTGGTACGCTTTCTGGTACAGCCGGGGACGGTGATTATGTCCCGTGGTATGGCGCAGCAGTATGGACTGGCCTTGGGCGATCCGTTGCAGATCCGGGTGGCCGGTGGCACCAAAACTGTGATCCTGGTAGCCCTCCTTGATCCATCCGACGATTTGAGCCGGCAAGCCCTGGATGGCCTCATGCTGAGCGATGTTGCTACCGCGCAAGAAATCTTGGGCAAACTGGGTAAGCTGGATCGGATTGATCTAATCATACCCGATTCAGCCACAGGGCAGGAACAGTTGGCGCGAATCAGCGCTATTTTGCCCGGGGGCGCCCGGCTGGAAACACCGGCGACCCGCAGCTCGGCCATTTCCCAGATGACTGATGCTTTTACACTCAACCTGACTGCCCTGAGTCTGTTAGCCCTGGTGATCGGTATGTTTCTTATTTATAATACTGTAACCTTTTCCGTGGTACAGCGCCGCCAGATTATTGGCACGTTGCGCTGCCTGGGCGTAACCCAAGGGCAAATCTTTGCAATGATTATTTTGGAGGCAGCCGGACTTAGTGCCCTGGGTTCGCTGATCGGAGTAGGATTAGGCATATTTCTAGGGCAGGGGACGGTAGCTCTAGTCACTCGAACCATCAACGATCTATATTTTGTGATCAATGTACGACAGCTTGCCATTGAGCCTTTTACACTACTGAAGGGGGCCATCCTGGGTATCGGAGCTGCGCTGCTGGCGGCTGTGCCTCCGGCGTTGGAAGCCACCCTGGTCTCGCCGGTGGGCGCCTTGCGCCGTTCAAATTTGGAGGAAGGCACGCTGCGTCGGCTGCCCTGGGTTACATTGGGTGGGGTTTTGCTCTCTGGGGCCGGGGCCGCTTTGCTGTTGTTCTCCGGGCGCGCCTTGCTGCCGGGTTTCGTAGGTATTTTTGCTGTGATTTTGGGGTTTGCCGCCTTCACTCCGGCCCTGACAGTCTGGTTGATGCGTTTGGCGACCCCTGGCTTGGGGCGGATCGCCGGTGTACTGGGGCGCATGGCTTCCCGCGATGTGATCAACTCTCTCAGCCGGACCGCTGTGGCGGTGGCAGCCCTGATGGTAGCCGTTTCGGTGACCATCGGCGTCAGCATCATGGTCAGCAGTTTCCGCCTGACAGTGGAGCACTGGCTCGACTACACCTTGCGCGCCGATGTCTACATCTCCACCCCAGGAGGTACTTCCACGCCGGATAACAGCGGGTTGGATACCACCCTGGCAATGCAGATAGCCGAGGTGCCCGGCGTAAGGACAGTGGATACCTACCGGAGTGTGGTAGCTGGATCGACCGTGGGTCCGGTTAATCTCACAGCCATTGAATCTAAGGTGCCTCGCAGTAGCCAGGTTTATGCCTATGCTGTGGCCGGGTCGGAAGAATCCTGGCAGAAGGTCCGCGAGGGAGGGGTGTTGGTATCTGAATCCTTTGCCTACCGGCATAGCATTCCATACCGCCCCGGCGCCAACCTGACACTCTATACCGACCAGGGTGCCCATACTTTCCCTATTATCGGGGTGGTCTACGACTATGGCTCGGATCAGGGTGTGGTGCTGATGGGGTTGGGGGTTTATCGCCAATATTACCAGGATCCTGGGGTCACTTCACTGGCTGTCTACCGGCAAGAAGGGCAGGATTTGACAGCATTGGTACAGAACCTGCGCCAACACCTTGCCGGGCAGCAATTGCAGATCCAGCCCAATGCAGTGTTGCGGCAGCAGGCGCTGCGGGTCTTTGATCGGACCTTCGCTATCACTTCCGCCCTGCGCTTGCTGGCCATTCTGGTGGCCTTTATCGGCGTCTTGAGTGCTCTGCTATCCTTGCAACTTGAGCGTTCCCGCGAGCTGGGTGTACTGCGAGCCATCGGCTTGACCGTTGGGCAGATGTGGCGCCTGATCTTGCTCGAGACAGGCTTGATGGGGTTGGTGGCCGGACTGCTCGCCGTACCCACCGGGCTGACTCTGGCTACCATCCTGGTCTATATTATCAATCGGCGCTCTTTTGGCTGGAGCATCCAGCTCCAGGCCGCGCCGGAGTTCTTTGTGCAGGCGGTGGCGATTGCCGTCATTGCGGCGGTCATTGCCGGTATTTATCCTTCCCTGCGCCTGGGCAAGATGGCCCCGGCCCTGGCTTTGCGACAGGAATAAACCGCGGAGTACCGATCTCGGAGTACTGATCTCGGAGTACTGATGCTGAGTACCCTCAGCCGGAATCTAGAGGAACCGTAATGCCCGGTATAAGACGACGTATGATAATTGTTGTCCTATTGGCGCTATCGCTGGTGGCTGGTGGCTGGTGGCTGGTGCGTCCGCCCAAGACCACTACTGTACGCGCTCAGTTGCTGGCGCCCTCTGCCACGGGCGACACAGGCTTTATGCGGGTCGATCAACCCTTGCCCTTACATTTCCCCCAGGACGAAGGACCCCACCCGGCTTATAAGACCGAATGGTGGTATTATACGGGTAATTTGGAAACTGCCGATGGACGCCATTTCGGCTACCAACTGACCTTCTTCCGCAGCGCCCTGACGCCGGTTGGCCTGGAATCTAGTCCAACGCCATCATCCTGGCGCAGTAACCAGGTCTATATGGCCCACTTCGCCATAACAGATGTAACCGGGAAGCAATATTATGCTTTTCAGCGACTAAGTCGGGGTGCGGCCGGGTTGGCGGGAGCTCAGGGAGCACCTTACCGGGTTTGGCTGGAGGATTGGTTAGCTAAAGCGGATAATCCGGGACAAGTCCACCTGTTTGCCCGCCAGGAGGATGCCGGACGCGCTGGGGAGATCGGACCTCCCGAGGATATCGTGGAACTGGACTTGCAATTACATTCCAGGAAGGCGACCGCATTCCATGGCCAGGAGGGTTATAGCCGCAAAGGAGCCAATCCCGGCAACGCCTCCATGTATTATTCGGATACCCGCATCGATACGCAAGGTTCGATACAGATAGGTACCGATAAATTCGCTGTGACCGGCTCCAGTTGGATGGACCATGAGTTCGGCACCAGCTACCTGGGACCGGGGAGCATCGGTTGGGATTGGTTCTCGCTGCAACTTAGCGATGGGCGGGAGGTCATGTTCTTCCAAATCCGCCGTAAGGATGGCAGCATCGATCCCTTCTCCAGCGGCAGCTTGGTTGAGGCCGATGGCACGGTCCAGCCCCTGGCGGTGCAAGATGTACAAATTGCCGTGTTGGACAATTGGACCAGCCCTCACAGCGGCGGAAAATACCCAGCCCGCTGGCGCCTGTCTATACCGGCTTACCAACTCAACCTGGAAGTTACACCCTATGCACCGGACCAGGAGCTTAACCTGGGCTTCACCTACTGGGAAGGCGCCTCCACGGTCACTGACGCCTCAGGCCGGCTCACCGGCCAGGGATATGTCGAATTGACCGGCTATGCGGAAAGCTTTGAGGGGCGGTTTTAAGGTTTCCCCTATGACTTCACTTATCACCCTCCAGCCTCACGATGACCTGGTCGGATGGCGGGCAGAGTTCCCGATTTTCGACCGCTGCTTATATTTAAACACCTGTTCTCTGGGGGCGCTTTCCCGCCGCAGCCGCGCCGCCGTCAACAATTTCCTGGATCTGTGGGAGCAATCAGGGGCCAGCGCCTGGTATAAAATGTGGCTAGGTGAGGTGCAGAGCTACCGGGAGCGGGTGGCAGCCCTCATCAACGCGACTCCCCAAGATATTGCGATCATGCCCAATGTCTCCTCAGCCTTGAGCGTGATTGCCTCGGCTTTGGAGGCAGCCCCTGCTTGGGATGGTATGCAAGGGCAGAGGCGCAACCAGGTGATAGCCACGGAGATGGATTTTCCTACCATTCCCTATCAATGGTTAGCCAAGGCCGCTCAAAATGTACAGGTAGAGCTGCTGCCCAGTGAGGGTCGCATCTCCGTGCCCACCACGGCTTTTGCGGAGGCTATCGGCGAGCGGACCTTGCTGGTGGCTACCTCCCACGTCTTCTTTACCAGTGGCTACGTTCAGGATATCAAAAGCCTGGCAGATCTGGCTCACCGGCAAGGCGCCTACTGCCTGATCGATGGCTACCAGGGTGCCGGCCAGGTCCCGGTGGATGTACAGGCGTCCGGGGTAGATTTCTACATCAGTGGCGGCTTGAAGTGGCTGCTGGGCGGGCCGGGGGTGGCATTTCTCTATGTACGGCCGGAGTTGATCCCCCGGTTGGAGCCTACCATCGCCGGCTGGTTCGGCCATGCAGACATGTTTGGTTTCGACCCAACCCATTTTGCCTACCATGAAACGGCGCGGCGCTTCGAGATGGGCACTCCGGCGATGGCGGCCATTTACGCTGCCCGCGCAGGATTGGATAGTATCTTGGAGATCGGTGTGGCGCGTATCCGGCAGCGGACCCTCTACTTGGCCTGCGATCTCGCAGAGCGGGCGCGCGCGGCAGGTTTTAGCGTGGCGGTACCCGTGGATGTGGCCGAGCGCAGCGGGATTGTGATGGTGGCGTTGCCGGACCCGGCGCCGGTGGTGGCCGAGTTGGCCCAGCGCAAGATCATCGTAGATTCCCGGCCGGGGCGCCTGCGCATCTCTCCCTTTTTCTACAATACTCTGGAAGACAATCTCGCCGTGATTGAAGCCCTGCAAGAGATTGTGCCGCCGGGCCAGGGCCGGGAAGGGTAAAACCAGATGTGGATCTAGCCATTTATGAAAATAGCCGAAAATCAGCCCCAGAGGTACAGACGCCGAATTCCATTCGGTCTGCCTATTTTCTATGGTAAAAGATACCTATTGGTGCTGCTCCTGGCCCTCCTGGCATGTGGCAGCAGCGGCTGTACCACCCGCTACCAGGAGCGCACTGCGCCTGCGATTCCTATCGCGCAATTGGCGCAAGAAGTCAATGCCGGCAAGATCGAGCATCTGCGCATCCGCCCGCTGGAAGTCATCATCTTTCGGCAAAACGGTAATCTGGCCCGGCTGGATGCCTATCCTAAGGGTGACCTGCGGGACGCCTTGGTAGCTGCCGGCGCCCAGGCTACCCATCTGGAGCGGGTGACTTTTGAGATTATCACCCCTGATGTAGAAGCGCAGAGCCTGGTGATTATCTTGTTAACCCTGACCGCTCCCTGTTGCGGTATCCTGGCCCTTACCTTCGCCCTGGGGCTCACCTTGGCATTCCGCAGCCGCTATGCCACGGGCGAAAGCTCATAGCATTACAGTACTGCTGCCATCGCCACCACTTCATCGCCGCGGATTTCCATTACCGCCACACCCTGGACGGGGGCGGTTTTGGCCGGGATCTCATCGGCGTCGAAGTGGATAATTTTGGAGAACTTGCTGATACACATAAGTTCCTGGCCGTCTTCCGCCTCAGCGATGGCGGCTACGGCCTGCGACTTGATCAGTATCTTCCCTTGTCCGCCTGGAGCTTGATTGGCGCTAAACCCTGCCATCATACGCCGGGCGCCTTGCCCATCTGTCGTCACCACCGCTACGCTGGAATTCTCCTTGACGGGTAACAAGCCGGCCACCCGGTCGTTCTCCTGTAGTTTGATGGCCTGGATGCCGCGCAGCGGAATGGTCGATTCCGGAAAACGGATGCCCATCCCCTGATGGGTCGCCAGGAGCACATGCTCGTTGCCATTGGTCAGGCAGGCGGCGACGGGGGCGCCGGGAACTTCTTTGGCATCCCACAGGCTGGTCCCCTGGACCATGCCCGGCCCTAACACGGCGCGGCGGTAATGGCGTACAAATCCACCCTGGCTGGCTATCGTGACATAACCGCTCCCGCTTTCCAGCGGTACCGGCAGCAGCGCCGAGATTACCTCACCTGCGCTCAAGGAAAGCATGCCATTCAGATCCTCACCCTTACCGCGCACTTCCGCCTGAGGAATTTGGCTGATTGGTAGACGATAAGCCTGTCCCAAGTTAGTGAACGCCAGCAAGTCCATGTCTTTATCTGCGATTACCAGCATATGCACCGGGTCATCATCTCGCGTGCATAAATCGTAGATGCCGATGCCCCCGCGACGTTGCTTCCCATAGTGATTGACGGGAGTGCGCTTGCTCAGGCCGTCGTAACTCACAGTGATGACCATGATCTTGGAAGGCGGGGCGGAAAGGTCCGGCTCGACATCGTACTGGGGTTCGGGCGCCGGACGCGGGGCCGGGGCCGGTCTCGGATGCACAGGGCGCGGCGTAGCAGGCACAGCCTGAGGACGCCCAGGGGCGGCGGGGGCGATATTTACCGAACCCCCCAGCTCCAACAAACGTTGGCGGTAAATATCCCGCTCGCGCCGCAGGGTACGGATTTCGTTCAATAAGTCGTAAATAAAGTCTCGGGCGTCGGCCGGGTAAGCATCGATATTTGCCAGGCGGCGCGCCCATCGATCTTCAGACACAATATACCTCCGAATCGGGGAGTGCTCCAGATCTCTGGGCCTGATGATGAGATCTGAGAATTATGGTCAGCCTAGATTATACCCATTACATGCCATCCCCGCAAGGTAGGTTTGGCCTAAAGGAAATCTCATCTTGGCAAACCGGATTGGACATAATAACAGGTGGATTTCGAGGATATGGGGATCCCTGCTCACTTACTTCAATATTCTGCTCAACGGATTGCCGGGGGTGCGGTACGACCATATGGTGATTGATGAGGCCCAGGACCTATCCCCCTTAAAGTTCAAAATTCTTTGGCAATTCGCGCGGCAGCATACCCGGCCGCCGGCCCAACAGAAATCGGTGACCATTGTGGGAGATCTGGCCCAAAGCATTCAGGCCTACCACAGCGTCTCCTCCTGGGATGAGATCCGGGAGGTATTGGACAACGCCCCGAGCCAATATGAAGAGCTGCGCTACAGCTACCGCTCGACGTTTGAGATTACCGCTTTCGCTAACCGGTTGCTGGCCCAGGTGCCCGCTCTGGGTATCCTGCCCGCCATCCCTTTCGACCGGCATGGCCCGGCGCCTGTACTCTCCGAGCAGGCTGGCACGAGCCAGCTTGGACAGACGCTGGCGGATACGGTGCGCCAATGCCTGGGCGACGGCTTTAAAACCATCGCCGTGATCTGCAAAACCACCCGTCAGTGTGGCGCAATGGCGGAAGTCCTGCGCCGTCAGGGTCTGCCGGATCTTATGCTGCTGACTTCCCCTCAGGGCAATTATCACAGCGGTGTGGTGATCCTCCCGGTCTACCTGGCCAAAGGGCTGGAGTTCGATGTAGCCATCGTGCCCGATGCCGGCGCCGCTACCTACACATCTTCCCCCGACGACGCCCGGCTGCTTTACGTGGCCGCCACCCGGCCGGTCCACCGATTATACGTGTTCTGGACGGGAGAGGTGTCGTCGTTGTTGGATATGAGGATACATGGGGAATGATAAAAGGAAGGTGTAAGGTACATCTATACCCTGACCCCTGGGCCTCTCCGCGATATCGATGCGAGGATCAGGGAATTCAGCGCCAAAGGGGATGAAAGTCTGCAGTGGCTCAAGACATTGGTCGAAAACCAGTGAACGGGTGGCTATGCTAGCGGCCTTTAAGTGGCTGGGCGTCCAAAGTGCTTTCTACCAGGGCCGCCAGGCAAGCGATAAAGGCAGAACCGGCGTTTTGCGAAGCGGTGCGCCGTAGCTCCAATCCCAAGGTGCGGGCATGTGCCTGGGCTTCGATGTCGATGTCGTAGAGTACTTCCAGGTGGTCGGACACGAAACCGATAGGCGCCACCAGTACCTTTTTCCCCCCTTCAGCGGCGACCGCATCCAGGGTCGCTAACAGGTCTGGTCCCAGCCAGGGCTCGGTAGCGCGCCCCGCGCTTTGGAAGGCAAAGCGCCAATGGGGCAGGTTGAGGCGGGCGGCCACCAGCCGGCCGGTCGTCTGTAATTGGTCGGGATACGGGTCTTGCTGCTCCAGGATGCGCGCGGGCAGGCTGTGAGCGGTAAAGGTCGCATGGATCTCTTCCCAGGGCGGCAAGGGCTTCCAGGCGGCCCTCGCGGCTTCCATCTTTTCGGCGATGGCCTCCACATAAAGAGGATGGTCGTGGTAGCTGGTGATATAGCTGACCTGTAGCGCTTCCGACCTGGCCTCCAGGGCTGCCCTTATGCACTGGAAATAACCTTCCACGCTCATCCGAGAGTAGTGGGGTGCCAGCACCAGGGCTATAGCCTGGCGGTGGCCTACTGCCACGATTTCGGATATGGCTTCGGCAATGAACGGGTGCCAGTGCTTCATCCCCACGTAGACCCGCACCGCATAGCCGGCTCGCTGCAGGGTGGCTTCCAGGGCGCCGGCCTGCTCACTGGTAATCTGCAACAAGGGACTGCGCCCGCCGATGGCCCTATATCGTTCTGTCAACTGTGCCAGTAGCTCCGGCGAAGGCGGCCGCCCGCCGCGGACATCGGTATAGTAGGCCGCCACGTCCGCCAGGGAATCGGGACCGCCGTAAGCCATCAATAGCACGGCCGGAATTTCGCTATTATTCATAAATGCTCCTCAAAAGGCCAACAGGATATGCGCTGAGTACAGCAAGATGGGACAGGATAAAAACCATTAAACGATTGCCTTGTCTTATCCTGCATTATCCTGGCCCAACCTGGTTGGGCGCCCCACCTACGATATGGGGCGCTCATCCTTATATCCTGTTCGTTTTTTCTTGATTTTATGTTCCTTCCCACCCATGCACCGTATCTACTAACCGGGCGACAGCATCGGGCGGGGTGTCGGGGCGGATGCCGTGACCCAGGTTGAAGATGTGGCCGGGGCGGTCGCCATTCAGTGCCAGGATCTCGCGCGCCTGGCGCACCCAAACTTCTCCGGGCGCCAGGAGCAGGGTAGGGTCCAGGTTTCCCTGCACTGCTGCAGAGGGACCTAATTGCTGTCGCGCCCGGTCCAAGTCGATGCGCCAATCCAGGCCGATCACATCACCGCCGGCCTGGTACATTTCCTGTAGCAAGGTGGCGGTATCCGTGCCGAAATGAATGGTGGGCACGGTGGAAATTGCCTGGAAGATGGCGGCGGAGTAGGGCTGGACGTATTCCCGGTAATCCCGCGGGCTCAAGGCGCCCACCCAGCTATCGAAGAGCTGCACCGCTTGCACACCCGCCGCCACCTGAGCCTGCAGAAAGCGGGTGACTACCTGCGCCAGGCGCGCCATGAGGGCATGCCAGGTTTCCGGTTGGGTGTACATCAATCCCTTGGTTTGGGCGAAATCCCGCGAGGGTTTGCCTTCCACCAGGTAGCTCGCCAGGGTGAAGGGGCCGCCGGCAAAGCCGATCAGCGGTGTTTTGCTCCCCAATTCCTGGCGCATCAAGCGGATGGTCTGCAGCACATAGGGCACGTCCGCCTCCGGCTCGAGGGGGCGCAAAGCGGCCACGGCGGCCGCATCCCGGATGGGCCGGGCAATCACCGGCCCGACATTTTCCACAATCTGCAAATCCACGCCGATGGGGCGCAGCGGAATCATAATATCGGAAAAGAGAATGGCAGCGTCCAGGTCGAAACGGCGCAAAGGCTGCAAGCTGACCTCGGCGGCCAGCTCCGGGTGTTCGCAGATCTGCAGCAGATCGTAATGCTCCCGTAGCGCCCGGTATTCCGGCAGATACCGCCCCGCCTGGCGCATAATCCAGATGGGGGTGCGGTCGACAGGCAGGTTGCGGCAGGCGCGCAGAAAGCGCGCTTGCTCAACTTCTGGTGCGATACCTGTGGTTGGTGTAACTTCAAGAGAGGGCATGATGTGGGGCCTCCGATCCCTGGGAGTGGTGGTGGTCGGTACTCTGACCCGCTGCCAGCAGATGGCTCACCGTTCGCTGTGCATCCTGGATGCAATCGGGGATGCCGACGCCATGATAGGTGCAGCCCGCCAGGTGCAGACCAGGGTATGCGGCCGCCAGGCGCTCGATACCGGCGATCCGCTGCCGGTGGCCGACGTCGTATTGGGGATTGCCCTGGGGCCAGCGGTAGACGCGGGCCATGTCCGGCGCGGTGTTGATGCCCAGCATGGTTTTTAACTCCTGGCGCACCAGGGCCACCAGGGCGGCATCAGACTCTTGCAGCCAATTTCCACCGTAGTTGTCGCCCACAAAGGCCCGTATCAATACCTGGTTGGCCGGGGCGCGGTGCTCGAACTTATTTGAAGTCCAGGTGCAGGCCAGCAGCATCCGGTGCGCCGGGCGGGGTATGAGCAGGCCGTACCCCTCTAAAGCCGGTATGATCCCATGCTGCGGAAAGGCCAGCGAGATCGTGGCCGAAGAAGCATGGCGGATCGTATCCAAAGCGGCGGCCAGCTCTGCTGCGAAGGGGCGCACCAACTCTGCCGTAGCCCAGGCTGGGGTGGTCAGGATGACTGCATCTGCGGCGACTTGTTGCTGTTGCCCGGTTATCTGCGCTCCGGCTGCCGAGCTCTGCAATGACGGCTGAGAGTACTCAGTGCTGAGTATACTCAGCTGGTAACCGGAGGGGGTGGGCACCAGGCCGGTGACGGCGGTATGGTGGTGCAGACGTTCTGGCGGCAAGGCTGCTACCAGGGCTTCCACCAGGGCTTGTATCCCCGTTTTGAGACTCATGAAGGCTGAGGGGGTACCGTGACTGGTCGCCGCTGGAGCCGCTGGACTCGCCGAGGCCAGGGATGCTTGCTGAGAGTACTCAGCGCGTTGGCGGGCTTGGGCGCGGGCGGCGCGGATCAGGCTGCCATGTTGCTGCTCCATTTCCCACAGCCGGGGAAAAGTGGATTGGACGCTCATATGGGCCGCATCGGCGACATACACGCCAGCCAAGAAGGGTTCCGCCAGCCAGTCCACTGCCTCCCGCCCCAGGCGCCGCCCGATAAAGCTCGTCAGGCTCTCATCCTCACTGCTCTTACTCCGCGGCAACACCAGGTCCAGGGCCAGGCGTAAGCGACCGGGCCATGAAAGGGGGCTGAGGCGCAACAGCGCAGCCAGCCCGGTGGGAACTACCAGGGAGAGGCCCTCAGGCAGCCGGTGCGGCCTACCGGCGCGCCAGATAGCCACACCGCGCTTCCCAGGATTGGTGGGGATCAGTTGCTCCTGCAATCCCAAACGCCGGCAGAGCTCCAGCGCGGCAGGCTTTTGGGTGAGAAAGGCATCGGGGCCGCCCTCAATCACATAGTCTGCGGTGCGTTCGGTCAGGATCTTGCCGCCAAAGCGCGGCGCGCTCTCCCATAGGTCAAAAGTGAGGGGGACGCTCCCAGCTTGCTGGGCAGCGTCGGCATGAGAGACTGCCGTGTGTAAATAGTAGGCGGTAGCCAGCCCGGTAATACCCCCGCCTATGATGGCGATATGCATAGGGTCGACCTCTATCCTAACAGGGCCAGCGTTTGGGGTAACGGCCGGTAGACGCCGGTGTGGATCGGCGTATCTTTCAGGGTATAGCGCCGCCCTTCGGCCTCGCGCAAGGCCATCACCAGGCTCTGGTAGGCCGGCAGGTCATCAGTTTCATAGGCCACGATGAATTCCTGATCGTCCATGCCGAAGGAATAGACCAGCAACTGGCGCACCGTGGGAAAGTCATGGCCGATGCGCATGTGTTCGTTCATCATGCCCTGGCGCGCTTCTTTGCTCATCAGGTACCAATCTACCGTCTTACTAAAGGGATAAACCGTGAGATAGTGCATCCGCTCCGGTTCCAGGATGGCCTGCTCCTGCGTGGTGGGCTTGCGCACATAGGTGGAAGGGCGGGTCATGCCGGTCATCGCCAGGTTCACGTCCAGGTAGGCGCCCAAACCGGTCAAGAGCAAAGCGCTGAGAGAATCCTGCAGTGCTTCGGGCGAGGGCGCCAGACGCCACAGGAGTAAGTCCGTGCCCGCCTTTAAGCCCAGGGTGGCATAGGCGTAGGTGGTAACCTCGGGCGCTGCCGCCTCGATTTGCCGGGCGAAGGCCGCCCGCCCTGCCTCGCGTTCTGCTGCCGGCAGGTGACGCCAGGCCGGTTGCGCTTTCAACGTTAGGTATTGTACAAAAACATGCGCGCTCATATATATGCCCTCTCTATCTATCGTTCGTTTAGCCAGCGAGCTACTTCCAAGGCGTGGTAGCTC
>SHYO01000001.1 GCA_009692745.1 Chloroflexota bacterium | reverse complement strand
TGCGTGCCCTGTATCCTGATCTTAACCCAGTAACTTTGCTGAGGGAGATTGAATCTTTGCAACACCGCATCTGCCAGACAGTCATAGTAAGATATTCTAATGAGGCAACGAATCCCTCAGGGTAAGATTCTTATGTGAGGCAATACGGTCCGAAGAGAAAAGCTCAATATCTAGACAGGCTTCTTCTCCATCTGGGTAGAATAGTTGCCGTCGCGGGCTGCGCCGTTAAGTTTGGCACGGTGGAAGAAGCTTTGCTGGGCTGCCTGGACTTTGTCCGCCTGGCCCCGCCACGCCTCAAGCACCGGCTCTTGCAACGCCCGGCCATAAGAGAAGCTCAACTCCCAGGGATGGTATCCCAAGGCATTCATAGCATTTAGGTGTTCCGTAGCCTCTTCGGGACCCTGCCCGCCTGACAAGAAGACAATACCAGGAACCGCCGCCGGAACCACCCGCCGCAGCGTGCGCACGGTGGCTGCCGCCACTTCTGCAACGCTGGCCTGCTGCAGACAGTCCTTACCGGAGACGACCATATTGGGTTTCAATAACATGCCCTCCAGGATCACCTTGTGCTTCTTGAGGTAACTGAAAACTATGTGTAAAGTATCCTCAGTGACTGCGGCGCAACGTTCAAGCGTATGGTTGCCGTCCATCAAGACTTCAGGTTCGACGATGGGGACAATATCTAACTCCTGACATAGGACAGCATAGCGAGCGAGGGCTTCGGCGTTAGCCTCCAGACAAGTTGAAGTAGGGATACCGTTGCCGATAGTGATGACTGCCCGCCATTTGGCAAAACGGGTTCCCAAATTACGATACTCCACCAGGCGACCACGCAGGCCATCCAGCCCTTCGGTAATTTTTTCGCCGGGGAAACCCGGCATATCGATCGTCCCTTTGTCAACTTTAATGCCAGAGATCACGCCCTGGCGGGCGAGCAGCGTTGGAAAGGGTGTACCATCTTTGGCAGATTGGCGCAGCGTTTCGTCGTAAAGGATCACACCGCTGATATAATCCTGTATGCCAATGGTGGTAAACAACAATTCCCGGTAGGCCCGCCGGTTCTCTTCGGTAGATTCAAGCTTAATTGTGTCGAAGCGTCTTTTAATGGTACTGGTACTTTCGTCGGCCGCCAGGATGCCTTTGCCAGGTGCAACCAGAGCTTTAGCCGTGGATTGGAGTTCTTGAAGGTTCATGGTTCCGCTTTCTCCTTTGATTTCAGAGCCATAAGAATATTACAGTGGCATAGCAATTTGCAAATATGCATCCAAAGCCATTGCCGTTAGTATAAAGCAAGATTGCTTGTATAGCAATCCCCAACCCCACCTCTACGGCGTCTGGAAAAGATACAAATCCAGCTTTTCTTCGGGCTTTAGCATGCTGGGGTTGAACTCCAGACCGCGCGAGGCGGAGGGTTTTTGTGGGGTATAAGCACCCCAGGGGAGATGGGAGGCAAAAACGGCCAGGTTATCGCTATAGCTAAGTGAGAAACGTGGCAGGGTATAAAGCTGGGATGTTTTTTGCATATACCCGGCGCTAGTGCCAGCAGCGGCCACGAACCCTGCCCGGGCTACTTGGGAAACCACGGTGTTGTTATAAGAGCCGTAAGGATAAGCAAAGATAGTTATAGGCAATCCGGTCAACTTTTCAAGGCCGGATTTGGAGCTGATGAGTTGCCGCTGTAGCTCGGCCAGGGTGACATCAGTCAAGCGACTGTGGTTAAGCGTATGGGCTCCAATTTCCATACCGGCGTCAGCCAGGGATTGAGCCTGGGCCTTGCTCATATAGATCGTGCCGGTTAGATAATTATTAACCAGGAAGAAGGTGGCGCTGAAGCCAAACCGCTGTAAAACGGGGAAAGCTTCGGTATATTGGGAGGTCCAGCCATCGTCAAAGGTGATCACGGCCAACCGCTGGGGCAATGGTAGCTTCTTCGTCATAGCATCTGCCAACTGCGCCAAACTGATGGTCTGGTACCCTTGTTGGTATAGATAATTCATCTGATCTGCGAATTGTTCTGGTGAAACGGTGTATAGGCGCAGACTGGCTGAGGCGCCAACAGGCAACCTATCTATATGGTGGTACATAAAAACAGGGATCTTATAGTTCGTGGTCACCGGTACGGTGGAACCCAGGGGAGCAGATGGGAACTTTGTAGGCGTGGGCGATGCCGTAGATATCAGGGTTAAAGTGATAGGAACCGCGCCCGTGATAGGCCCTATGGCCTTCATGGTGGCTGTCATGGCGACAGTAGCTGCCGGAGTGGCATCTGAAATTCCGCGGGAAGGCAGATCAGAATTTTCCCTGGCGGATACCGTGGCAGACACCGTGGTGATTCCGGCCAGGTGGGGTAGAAGTAAGATAAGAGCGCTACATAAAAACAATAGAGAACCCCCTACCACCAACTGATTTCGCCGTAAACGAGATGAAAGCAGACGAAACGGAACTAAAAGGCAGGGGGCCCGGCCAAAGTTGACCAGTAACCGTTGGATAAAAGAGGCTATGGGTAGATACACAGAGAGCCGGTTAGTAATTTTTTTCAGAAAGATAGGGTTGCCCATAGCGGTAGTTGTCCTTATTTTAGGAGTCCGCTCTTTGCCAGAAGCGGGGACTCGCCAGTTGCCAGGCCATGGCCCGGCAACTGGCGAAGAGAAGTTATTTACTCTTTAGCTGAAGGTCGTATTCCTGGACGGGAGCTGTAGAAGTCCAGATATTGACCAGTTTACCATCTGATGTATATTGGTGAAGGGCTGTTTTTTCTCCAGCCTCCAGATAGACAAAACTATCCTTGTTGAGCCACTCTACCTCCAGACCGGCATCTCCAATACGCTTGGGATCTTTGGAGCCATCACTGAGGAATAGGCCGTTGGGAGAGAAGAACGTGAAATGCTTACTGTCAGGAGCAAAACTTACCGCCCAGGCTTCGCCATCGGCAATGATCTCGGGTTTCCATGCCGGCCCAGTAGCCGTTACCAATTGTTGGGCATTATCCTTCTCGGGAAGCGCCTTACTGAAAACGATACGGGAGCCATCGGGGGACCAGGTAATGCTATTAAACCAGGTCGTGACAGTACCCAATTTTTGAGGGGCGCCGTTCCCGGCGACGGCTATTTTATACAGGGTATAGGCAGAGGCCGGTGGTTTCCAGTTGGAGTCGCCGATAGCGACAAAAACCGCCTGGCTATCTGGCGACCAAATGGGATTAGGATACCAGGCAAACTCACTGTAGGTAGGAACGTTGGGGAAATCCAATAGCTTGTGGCGATTGCCGCTATCTACGTCGGCTACAAAGATGGTAGTAGGGGTCACCAACAAAATTCGCTTGCCATCGGGCGAAAGGCTTTGAACTCCACCCTGACCGGCTTTCGAAACCTGACTCAGAGTGCCACTATCAGTATCCAACACCCATAAGTCGTCATTGATGACCAGGCTGGTCGCTCCAGCCATATACGTCGTCATCAGTATATTCTTGTTATCGGGTAGCCAGATAAGGTTATAGGGCAGGTTCGGATATTTGACTGCATTGCCCTTTTCATCTTTACCATCGCTACTGGGTAACTGGGATTGGTCGATAAGTTTTTTGGCCTGGCCGCCGTCAAACGGCATCACCCATATACTCCAACTGGTGGGGACAGTCTGCCCTTGGGGGGGAATAGCATCTTGCTGGAAGAGGACCTTCTTGCCATCGGGGGACAAACGCGGCGAGGTGGCTTTGCCTCCCTGCGTTAAGCGGCGATTTTGCGGAGCACCTTGGGTTTGGCCAAATTGGGCCAGGTAGAGATCACCATCCTGAATATAGCTTAACTGCCCAGGAATAGAGGCAGCCCCTGTCACAGCCGCAGTAATGACGGGCGAGGCCGCGGGAGCTGGTGGCTTAGTCGGCGTGGCGGCGCCGCCTTGCTGCGCAAGGGAAGCAGCCTGGACCGTCAACTCTCCAGCCAATTGGTTCACCTGATTGATCTGCGCCTGGGTAGCGGTGCCAGGACCGGAACCCTTCAGAGCAAGCTCGGTCTTCAGATTGTCAGCTTTGCCAGGATTATCCTGGTTGGTATAACGGGTATCTTGCACACCGGAAGCAAGCTTAACCAGGGTATCCAGGGTGGGGCTACCGGAAAAACTGCCTTGAGCGGATTGTTTGCGGCAGGCAGCCTCATAGGTGTACTTGCCATCGCCCATAATAACCAGGTGATCGCAGAATCCAGCAATACCACCGTCTCGCTTATAATCGAGCAATACAGTCGCCGGATTCAACGGTGGTTTTTGCCCACTCACCTGGGTGGGATTTGCAGCAGCAGGGGCCTTAGTAGCAGCCGCGCCTGGCGAGGTAGCAGGCGGGACAGAAGTTCCTTTTACTGCGGGCGCAGGCGCCTGGGGGGTGGTCTGCGCTTGAGGTGTCTCGGTGCCACCCAAGTTACAACCTAAGGTGGTGATGAAAAAGCTCACTATGAACAGGTATAAGATCGCTTTCATTTGTATCCTCATTCCACATCCTTCTGAATTTTTGTGCTTGTAAATAATAGGCTTTTAAGATAATAGTGCTGGGATTGTGCTAGCAAATGACCTATTTCGTCTTCTCAATAGCGGCGATTAACCATTGCCCACCCCGTTGCAAAAAGGTCACCTGGTACTTAAAAGTGGCCTTATCAGGATTGTCTCCCTGCCAGAACTCAATCGGCTGGTCTATATGGTCGCTGTAGCCACCGCGAGCCATCAAACGATCTACCGGGATGGCGTGATCCCACCCCTCCTTGAGAGCCAGGCTTACCAGTGAAGGAGAAGAGACCAGCTCGGCAGCCTGTGCGATATCTTTTTGCCGCAAAGTCACTATAAATGCGGTCAACGTGGTTAGCGGCGTCGGGAGCACACGAGCCGTTAAACGTACATAGGTATCTCCGACCAGCTCCCATACACTCGCGACACGCTGCTTGGAAAAGGATCCTTGCTCGAAGAATACCCGGCCGGCATCGGTCAGATCGGCGGGTAAACCACCTACCAGCTTAAACCGGTCGAAATTATCGGCCACCAAATCTATCCATCCATCCGATCCTTCCCAACTTCGCGGCATCTGGCTGCTGTGCCATACCAGTTTCAAAGAGGCACCGTCAGGACTGATACGGAGCAACCAGACTTCAGCCGAGGGACGGTTGGCGGCACTATCCGCGGCGATAAAGATTTCCGGCCCCTGGCTGCTGCTGGCAGCTAGCAGATGACGCGGCGGCGCAGGTAAGGCCCCCAGCGCATTAGTGCCATTGGCAATTATGTCTTTGGCAGCGGGAGCCATGCCCTCTAACTGTTGATAGCGCACTCCACTATCCTTGCGCCACAATAGATAGGTTTCTCCTTTTCCAGCAACACGCACCAGCCAGGCATTGATCGGTTGTTGTATCTGCCACAGATAGGCATCTCGAGGCGCGGACAGATAAAGTAAGCCGGTAGCCTCGCGCCCGGCTAATTCTATCAAACTTTTCGCCAGGGAATCCGGTAGACTACCAGAGGCAGCAACCAGGATGGGCGGCAACTGCTCTACCAGGGCCCGGGCTTGTGGATTTTGAGGCTGAACCGTGGCGACCGCACCAGAAATCTGAGTGGATCCTGCGACCTGGAATTGGACTAGAGCCGCGGGAATTCTCATGGCATCCTGGTAAAGATCCCCTTTCAGCATGGCCCGCACCACGGCTGTGTAACTCACACCAGCGTTAAAAGCCTCCCCGCCTTCGCGATTTAGAAATGCCTGGAAATGGCCACCGGTTACTTTTCCCGATCCTAGCCAACCGGATAGCCGCTGGGCACCCGGCTCGTTCAGCGCACCGCGCTCCAACCAGACGTCTAAAATAGTCCCCTCGGGCAGGGTGGAATAGCCGGAGACGGTCAAACGAGAATCCTCATCCAGGTTGAAATCATTAATTTTCAACGATACCCCCAGGGTGGCAGGGGTAACAATCACCGGCGGTGCATCTATACCAGGTGTGACCTTTATGGCCTGTTTATCACTACAAGCGGTACATACCAGACCCAAGAGCAACACACTGATGAGCAGAAATCTTTTCATGAACCCCTCAATACGTAAGCATTATATACCAAATCTGCAATACTACCCACAGTCTTAAACGAGCCACACAGAAACTTTGTCACGAAGGTTAATCGGGGATAACAGATTAATTTTATCATATCAGCAATTTGCGCCACAATTACGGCTGGATGGTGAACTTTGTGCCGGCGCTACTGCCAAAGACCTCCGGGAAATACATTTCTGAGGCACGGAGAGGAATAACGTTAAATTCCCCTGCCACGCTGGCCCGGGTTTGATAGGTATATTCGTAGCTGCCCCGGGGCAGGAAGGTTGAGAACAAAACCACCTTTTCATCCCGTAGCTGGGCGTTAACCCAATAATACCAGTAGGGCTGGGGCCGGTCGGTGCGCTGCACTGTAGGTCCCTGCACAGCACTGCTGGTGGTCTTGAGACTGGTATCCAGAGCCTCCATGCCCGCGGGTAGAGGATCTTCCACAATAACGTAGTGTAAATCATTCGGGGCCACCACGGTCAGGTGAACTTCAACGACTTCTCCGACTGGAATGGCGGTAATAACTTCACCGGTGGATGCAAGGGTCGTCTGATTGACTTTGCGGTATTCGCGGCTAACCACAATGCCCTCATTCTGGGCCTTGACCTCATCCGCCGGCAGGAAATACTTGAGGTAAGCAGCGTAGTAGAGGCGCCCCTGACCCGCCCGCTGCAGGACCAGCTTATTGGCCTGGTCTACGACCAGGTCCTTCACTGGCACCGCTAACTGGCGAGATTGGGTGATATTACCAACATCCACTTTGCCGGTCAGGACCTCCTTACCATTCAGAGAGACGCTATAGTTGTAGTTTCCTTGCAACTCGCCGGTGGAAAGCATAAAGTCGGTGAACGCCAGGATAGATGTAGCGCTCTCCTGGGTCGTGGACCATTCGCCGTAGCGGCGCTGGGACATCAACCAGCGCACCGCCCCGGGAATCAGCAGATTTTGGGAATCGATGCGCACTAGAGCTTGCAAGGTTAGGGCTGTTGTGCGTGTATCGGTACTCATGTAGATTTTTTGCCAGGGGCGGGCAGGATCATCTTGCCAATGGGTCCCCGTAGCGCTCAGCACGGCGCGCCCGGCCAGATCACTAGTGATAGCTGATAAGCGCTCCTGACCCTCGGGCGCAGCTTTCTGCAGAGCCATGGCCAGGTAGGCACGGCTAAAGGTGCTGAGGGCTTCGCGGCGTTCATACAGAGCAACGGTTAAACCGGTATCACCCTGGCCGGTCTCGGCGAGAACGTAGAGGATATAAGCGCGCAAATCCAGTTGCTCAGGCTGAAGTGCCGTCGAATTGCGAGACAGGTAAGATTTTAAATAGGAGAGAGCGCGGCTGTAGACGGTATCGTCCACGGCAAAGCCGGCGCGGCGGGCTTCATTCAGGGCAAAGGTGGCATAAGCCGTAATCCAGGGACTGGTCTGGTCGGTGAGCCACCAGCCCCAACCGCCGTCGGCGTGTTGCATAGCATTGAGCCGCTGGATATGCAGCGTGATGTCCTGGTCCAATCGCGTTTCCAGGTCCGGCCGGTTTAATTTTAGATTGCGCATAGCCCGCAGGGTGACGACATTGGGCAGGAATTTACTCACCACCTGCTCGGTAGAGTCGTAGGGGAAAGCCTGCAACGCCTTGAGAGCATCCAGAGTGGTGGCAGCCAGGGATGGATTCAGGTGGACCGTCAGGTTGCCCTGCTCACGATCCAGTTTGTCCGGCAGGCGAATCTCCTCCGTGGTCGATTGGCCTGCTATGCCGGAGGTAGCCACTACCTGGGGTGCGCTGTAGTGGAAGATAGGCACGGTGAGTTGGATGACATCGGATAGGGATTGGCCGGCAGACTCACCGATGGCAGTCACTTTCAAGACAGTTTGCTCATTTGGCAGAGCCGATTGGTTGCTGTTAGCGGGCAGCACGCTATTGACAAGCGCAGGCCACAAGAGCTTGACCTGGCCCCGTGCGGGCACCTTGACACTCTGGCTGGCCTGGACAGCGGCCCCCTGAGGAGCGGGTTGGAGCGTTAAGCCCGCAGCCTCCAGCTTGACATTTACGGTCACGTCGGAGGCGGTATTATTGTTGATGGCCGCCTGCAATTGGACATGGTCGCCTACCACCAGAAAGCGCGGAAAGGCGGGGCGGATCAGGAGATCCTTAGTGGTTACAATCTCATCAATAGCTTCGCCCACTAAACTACTCTTGGTAATGGCTTTGGCGATGATAACCCAAGTTGTCAGGTTATCTGGCAACTCAAAGCTGACCGTGGCCCGGCCGTTGGCGTCTGTAGTGATATCGGCCTGCCAGAAAGCTACGTCCTTAAAAACCGAGCGGACCAGTAGATCGCCGCCTTCAGCCCCGCCGCCACCTTTGCCACCGGGAGCAGCCAAAGCCAGCTTGTTCCTATCCGATAACTGCAGCATGGTAGCAGAGGTGGAAACACCCAACGGGCGCTCACCGTAGAAGGTTTCCAGCAGGGATTGGCCGCGCTGGCTTGACAGGCTGAGCACAGCCTTATCTACCACAGCAAACGAAATCTGGGCCTGAACAGGATGCCCCTGGAAGTCGGCTGCAGTAATGGTATAGGTCACGGGGTCACGCGGGCCATATTTGGCGCTGGTCCGGTCCGGGGACAAGGATAGCTTGATCTCCTTTTCGCGGGTGGAAACCTTCAACTCCGTATACCCCAACTTAAAGTCGGGCGGATCTTCTCCCCGCTGAGTACCCTCAACAACCTGACCTTTGACCATCACCAGTGACACATACACGTTGGGCACATCATCACTGGCAATGGGGATTTCCAGCAGGTCGCTATTGGCCTTGAGGTGGATAAGTTGGTAGCGACGCACCTGGCCCTGCTCAATGACCAACAACGCATCTATATCGCTATAGGGCGCGGGAACCAGGATCCGGGCGGTTTCCCCCGGCAAGTAAAGTTTCTTATCCGGTACCAGGGTGATGCGATCGTTATTTTGTCGCTCCCAAGAGACATACTTGGAACTACTGACCCAGACGCTGGTAGCGCTGCGGGCAGTATTGCCGCGCCCATCCTGGCCGGTAGCTACCACCCGATAAAGCCCACCATTCTTGGGGGTAAAGGTTAGGGTGGCGAAGCCGGAAACATCGGTCTTGACCTGCAAGCTGGTTTCCAGGGTATCGGTGAATTTGCTGGTCCAGCGGAAGATACCGTCTGAATTGCGTTCCTGCACACTAAACCATTGGCGCTGGAGAACCTGGACATCGACGGTCTGGTTCGGCGCGGTAATACCCTGGCTGTTAACAGACACCAGGCGCACTGCAGCAGCTTTACCAACAGTGGCCACGTAGAGGACCGGCTGCAGACCCAGGTAGAGGTCAGCCTTATGGACTACGACGGTATTGCGGCCGGCCACCACCTGGCTATTAGGATCGGTGAGCTCCACATCGATGACGAAGTTTTTACTGAGGGATACATCGCTGACGTCTGCCGGGATCTGCACCTGGAAATAGCCCTGTCCATCTGTAGTACCTTTACCTTCAGAGGCAAATTGAGTGCGGCGCGGGGCAGCCCCCGAGGCATCTGACTGGCTGCGCAGAGCATCATCATCGATGAAGCTCCAGTTTCCGGGTACACCAGGCGCATTCCATTGGAAGGTATAATCGTTCCGCAGCACGCGCCATTGCACACTAGCCCCACTGACGGCGCCACCGAAGAAATAATCGGCCTGCACCTCCACATTGATCTTGTCACCCTGGACGTACTCTTGTTTATCGGTCGACACATTAACCTGGAATTCGGGCTTACGATAAGCCGCTACCTGGAAACTCTGACCAAAGAATTGTTGATATGGGTCGCCTTTCCCCGACGTTTGAGCTGAAGAACCCACCAGGCGCAGCTCAATGTAATAATTGCCTAAAGGCGCCTGCTGGTCCAGGGGCAAAGAGCCATTGAATGCCCCGAACTCATCGAGCTTGAGCGTGCCAGTCAGGATCTGCTTGCCCTGCGGATCGCGCGCTGTCAGGGTGACGGCGGAAAAATCGGGCAGGGCTAAGGTGGTCTCACCATCCTGGCGGAAAATACCCTTGAAGTAAACAATCTGCCCGGGCCGGTAGATGGGCCGTTCTGTATAGATGTTGCCATAATATCTCTGCGGCACCTCGCCACCCCGCAGGCTGAATTCATAGGGGTTAATACCCTGATTCCACTGGCTCACACTGACGCCGAAGGGATTCTCACTGAAGAGGTAGATAGGACGCCAGATCTCTGGCTGCTGCGGATATTTTTGGAGCCAGACACCCTGGCTGTCGGTAGTCCCCTGGGCTAACGTCTGGCCATTTTCATCGGTCAAGGTCAGGTTGGCGCCGGTAAGCGGCCGGCCCTGGGTGAAATCCGTAGCCCATACCAGGACCTGGGAGGCGCTCTTCTTCAAAGTGAGATTAATCCTGGTCACCACCAGCAGGCGGCGATCCGGTGTGATTTTGCCCGTGACTCCGGTCCGCGGCGCGCCATTAGCTTGCAAGAGGTAGAGACCTTCCGGCAAGGGGGCATTGTCCACGGTGAGGGTCGTCGTGATGAAGAGATTCTCGTTGAACGCTCCGGCCACGGGTACGGACCAGGTGCGCAGTAGATCCGCTTGATTCGGGTTGAATTCATCCCAGGCTTTAAAAGAATTGGAGCCGGTCAGATTGATAAAATTAGCACGGTTCATTTTATAGAGAGCTAGATTGGCCTGGGTGATGTTTACCGCCCCCAGGAATAGGGACGGCACTGCTTCCCCAGCGTTAACAACACTCACCCGTCCCGCTGGCGTGACATAGACCGAAGGATCTCGCGGCAGGGTAGTAAAGATGAGGACAAAGTCTTGGCCGGTAGGAGTACCGTAGCGATCGTGCGCCTGGCCACTGAAACGCAGTGTATATTTCGTGGAAGGCTGCATCTGCCAACTTAGAATCAGGCGCGTATCGCTTTCGACAAGGTAACTAAAGACATTGGTGGGTTTGGGATCAATAGAGACATATTGGCCAATAGTTCCCGGATCCATAGGAGCGGCAAAATTAAGAAAGACGGAATTCCCCACAGGAACCACACCCCCATTGGCCGGTTGGGTGGTGGTAATACGGGGAGCGGGCGCGACGGTAAAACGCCAGCTAGACGGAGCCAAACTGCCCCGGCCACCGACGCCTTTGGCGCCAGCAACCAAAGACGCCTCATAGACAGCGCCACGGGTCAAATTGGCCGAAGGGAAAAAGCCCATGCGCAGGGTATCCCACCGAACATCTCCCGGCACCTCCGCCCCGTCGCTGACCCGGCGCAGATGAAAGGCAGCCTGGGCGCTAGGATGATCCATGGGGATGTTGAAGGTCATGGTGACAGGTTGGGTGGGACCGGCCAGAGTTGCTTTATCCTGGGGGGTGGCGCGCACCAGGCGGGGGCCAACCGTAGTAAAGCTCCAGCTATAATCCTCTTCCAGGGAACTCCCCGTGACATCCGCCAAACCCTTGTTGACAGTTACTTTATAGGTCGTAGCAGGCAAAAGCGTCTCGCCAGGTCGGAAGGTGTAGGTGGAAGTATTGAGCCACTTGCCCTCACCTATGACGGAGGGAGCGATGGTTAAGGGCTGCGTGCTGAGTATAGTCAGCGGCTTACTCTTGTCATCCACGGAAACGAGGGGCACAACAGGATGGTTAAATTGGACTGTGATGAGCGTATCGGTGACTACGGCAGCGATATCCTTGGCGCCATCCGCCGGAATAATCATGGCGACCTTCAGGGCCTCAACCGTCCGGAAATCGGCCTTATAGGCAGCAGTGGCGCCTTTCACCTCCACGACATAGGCAGTAGCGCGGTCTAAAGGTTGGCTGGGCTTAAATGTGACGCGATCCTGCCCCCAGGAAAAATCACCGGGAATAGGTGTATCGCTATTGGCCTTGTGGAGCACAAAGTCAGACTCGACGGTTTTTTGTGCGAGAACATGATTAAAGATAATAGTAACCGGCGTATTCCGGGCAACTTCAATCTGACCGTTAAAGGGAATGCTGGCGGCCACGTTGGCTTTTTCGGTTGTAAACTGCCAGGAATAGTCCTTAGCCAACTCGGCACCCGGGGAAACCTCGCGAGAGATAACGACAGTATAGGTGGTGCCAGGTTGCCAGCCGGTTTCAGGATAAAAGGCGAAGCGGGATTCGCTGAGCCAGCGCCCGGTCCCCTGGAGAGCCGGCTCAATTTTGACCGGCTGGGGCAACCCCACTTGCTGATCAAGATCGGTGACGGTAACTAACTTGTGGTCGAAAAAAATCGACACCGGTTGAGAAAGCCCGACCTGGCTGCTATCCTGGGCCGGTTGGACCTGGGTGACCTCGGTTTGGGCGTTGGTCTGGAAAGTTGATGAGACCTGCTGGGACAAGGAACGGCCCCGCAGGTTGCGGGCAGAAGTATCGAGCACGACCTGATAACTCTTATCAAATTCCAGGTTCTGGGTAGGGATAAGCGTTAGGGTCTCCCCGGTACCCTTATCCTGCCAGCGATAGCTGACAGGCGCCGGCGGTTCCAGCTTCACAGCCGATTCAACGCTGCTATGATCCATATGCTGGTTGAAGGCAAGAGTGATGGGGGCAGATAAAGGTTGGCGGGCGCCACCTTCCGGCTGAATAGCCACGACTTGGGGATTAGTGAAGAATTCCGGGAAATTCCGGTAGATGATGATACCGGCCAGGACTATCACCAGCGTAACGCCCGAGATAATCAAAAGCCCTGCCCGCCGTCTGATGAAGGTTGTCATGATAATGCCTCCTGAAACAAATTAATTCACCGGGTTCCCACCGCCTATGACGGCAGCTTTGTCTTCGACGCTAAAGGGAACCAGCGTACGGGCAATCACATTGCCGGCGCCATCCACCGCCTCTGCGCGTCCTTGGTGGCTGCCGGGCTGCAACTGCCACCAGGCGCGGAAGGTCACCTGCCTCACCTGGTTGGGCACTCCGCCTGGCGACGTGTTGGTGAAATCTCCCAATAGCTGATTATCTATATACAGAGACACCCGGACATCTTGCGGCAAGTTGTATGCCTGCAGCGCCACCTCCACCTGTTGCAGGGAACGAGGAATGGCTGCGCTGAGTAAGAACGTGGCATTGGTATCCGGGCTGGCAAAATTGAGGGACGCAGCACTATTCTGGCCTATTACAGGAGTTCCTGCAGCAGGAGCAGAACTACCGGCGGTAGAAGGAGCTTGAGCCTGCTGTCCGGAAGCACTGGGACAAGGCGCGTATGCCACAGGCGGTTCAGGAATTTGGTGCTGGCGCGCCCAGGATTGGATCTCCGGTGGCATAAGGCGGAAGACGCGCTCGACAACCGGTAAACCAGGGCAATTCTGCGGAGCCAGCAGACCGGTATTGGCATCCAACCGCACAGTCAGATAGCTTTGATCGACATCTATCGGTTCGGTACCGGCAATAAAGAGTTCCTGCCGGCGCTGCAGGCAGTTCTCGCGCGGCAGCAAACCCGAAGCGACGCATATCTCACGCCATTCCATGCCGGAGGGGACGGCAAAATCAAGAGGTGGGCGACCACGCAGGGCCTGCTCCATGAAGTCGTGCCAGATGGGACCGGCGCCGCTGATGCCGGAAACATTGCGCATCGATGTGCCATCGGAATTTCCAACCCAGACGCCCGCCAGGAGATCAGGTGTGTAACCTAGAGTCCAGTTATCACGAAATTCACTGGTGGTGCCTGTCTTAGCAGCGGCTGGCCGGCTGAGCTGCAGCACACTGCTCTCCCCAAAAGCGGGAATGCGCCCCACATTATCAGACAAGATATGGGTGAGCAAATAAGCTACCTGAGGCGTGATAACCTGCCCGCCGGGATCACCACGCTCTTCAAGGAGCAGATGGCCCTGGGCGTCAACCACCCGCGTAATGGCATGGGGATGGTGGTAGAGGCCACCATCGGCCAGGGTAGCGTATGCACCGCTCAGCTCTAACAAGCTCACCTCCGCCCCACCCAGGGTAAGCGAGAGGCCCAAGCGGTCTACGTTCCCCAGGCTGGAGATGCCCATCCCGTGGGCAGTCAGCAGCGTCGCCGGAATACCAATGGCATCGAGCACCTTCACCGCAATGACATTGTTCGAGGTAGCCAGGGCATCGCGCAGGGACATAGGACCGTGAAACTCAGCATCATAGTTATTGGGTACGTAAGCGTCCCCTTCACCGGTAATAAAGGCAGAGCGGACATCATTGAAAACTGTAGCCGCGGTTAGAGCACAGGGCAGGGCGGCCGACGGGCAATGATGCGAAAGTCGTTGGTCGCTAAATGCGGTAGCATACACGATGGGCTTGAAAGCCGAGCCGGGCTGGCGCAAAGCGATGGCCCCGTTAAAAGCGCCATCAGCATATTTATCAAAGTAGTCGGGACTGCCGACCATAGCCAGGATCTCCCCTGTGCCAGGCGCCAGGGCCAGCAAGGCAGCGGAATGGATATTATGGTCCATCCCATATTTTTCAACATTGGCCAGGTCAGCCAGGCGGTAGCGGATAGTGCTTTCGGCCAAATTTTGCAGATCCAGGTCCAGGGTAGTGGTAACCTGCAACCCATCGCGAGCTACCGCTGCCGTACCAAAATGCTGTTCCAACTGATCCAGCACATAAGCCACAAAGTGAGGCGCAGCGATGGGGAAAGGTGAAGGCGCAAGCTGCAATTTCTCTTGCCAGGAAGACTGCGCTTCCGCCGAGGTGATATACCCCTGCCGCTCCATCAGATCAAGAACCGTGCGCTGCCGGGTCTTGGCGGCTTCCAGGTGGAAAAAGGGGTTCAGACTGCCGGGAGATTGGGGCAGACCAGCCAGCAGGGCCGACTCCGCCAGGTCCAACTCCCAAACATGTTTACCGAAAAAGGCTTGAGACGCGGCCTCAATGCCGTGGGCTAAACTGCCATAAAAAGTCTCGTTAAGGTAAAGTTGGAGCAATTGGTCTTTACTATAAGTATGCTCCAGGCGCAAGGCCAGCACGGCTTCGCGAATCTTACGCCATAGGGTCTGGGAAATGCGGTCTTCGGGTGTGAAGTATTGGTTGCGCGCCAATTGTTGGGTAAGGGTACTGCCGCCGGATACAATGGCGCCATCGCGCAGATCACTGAGCAGAGCGCGCAAAATAGCGCGCGGCTCGACGCCGGGATGGCTATAGAAGGTATTATCTTCAGTGGCAATGGTTGCCTGGCGCAAAAGCAGGGGGATGCGTTCCAGGGGAATCGGGGTATATTTACCCCGGTCCGGTTCTAGTACGGCGTAAAGCAGCTTACCGTTGCGATCATAAATTTGGGTGGAGCGGGCTGGGCGGCGCTGCTGCAACTCCCGGGGATCCGGCAGGCTAAACCAAATAGCCGTAAAAGTGAAGGCGCCCAGGACAACCACTACAACACAAAAAAGCAGCAAGCGACGATAAAGAGAGCCGTAGCGCACCGTAGACCATAAAAGTCGGGGGACCATACCCCCCTTCCTCAGAAATTTTAGCAGAACGAGTATCCCTGCCTTCCCTCGAGGGAAAGCAGGAATTTGCCTGGCGGGCCGCTTAGGATTTGGGGTTCCTCTGTGTATTCCAGATTCATGCCACATGATCTAAAACTTCTTTCAACTATAGAACGGCAGCGGGCAGCGGCCGGTATTAATCTAAGGGGTAAGCACGGCGCTCACCGGAAAATGTCTAATACTGAGAACCAATCATGCCAGCCGTAATATTCCGGTGGCACATCCAATTGGCGTACGAGACGCCCAGGCTGGCTACCATCGGCCCGCATCCACCAGACTTCGCCGCGTTCCCCTAGAAAACGGACATAGATCAAGTGCTGTCCATTCCTGGTCCAAACAGGGGCGTCATCGGTATAGCCGCTTTCCCCCTGATCTGCAACACCGGTCATTTTCTTCTTAGCCGTAGAAATCACACCCACCCTCCAAATAGTGCGCCGCAGCAAGGCGGCGGCTTTTGTGGCTGGATCGTTGCTAAAAGGCAGAGAGGGACCGGAAACATAAGCGATAGACTGGCCATCAGGTGACCAAACTGGCCAGGTATCCGCTTCGGAACTATCGCGAGAAAGGTTGAGTGGGTCTCCCGGCACACTTACAGGGTAGACTATAACATGTTTGTCTTTCAAAATTTCTCTACCCGGACCCTCGGTGACTGCTAAATCTTTGCCATCGGGAGACCATGCCAGAAAGCTGCGTTGCACCAGGGCGGTACCCAGAGTACGTGGCGGCCTGCTTCTATCCACCGGTACAACCACTACGGATAGGCCATCGGACATAAGGGAAGGCGAAATAGGACCACTCCATAAAGCCAGATAACGACTATTGGGAGACCAGCTATGGAGATAGGCGGCCCGTTGATCCAAGGAGGTAAGCGAGGTGTATAACAAACGCAAATCACCCCCGGTGGCGGGCATCAGGTAGATACCCTGCTCCTGGATCAGGCCGTCGCTGCGACCCAGAGCCACCACCCAACGTTCAATCGCCAGTTGTTGGCCATCAGGACTCCAGGCCACCGAGCGCACGCCGCTGCCAGCAGGTAACAAGAGCATGCGAGAGGTATCCCTCCCTGGCAGGTTTCCCCCCCCGATTTCCCGCCGGACAAGAGAGCCATCCGGTCCAGGATAGACGAGGGCCTGGAGAGCGGTATTTGCCGTAGAAGGTGCAGGGTTCCACTGCGGCCCAGGAGCATAACCAGCATCCAGGATAGGTAAAGAGGTATCGAGAAGAGTAGAGGTGATAGCAATGTCAGGCGCCACAACAGCCAGCCAAAGCTCAGGCAACCCGCCAGCGCCATCTTGACGGTAATACGTTAGATAACGCCCATCGGGCGAAAATCGAGGGTAGCTATAGATACCGGATTGGGTTATTTGTTGCATCTGGCCGTTTTCCAGGTTTGCCAACCAGACTTGCTTACCGAGAATATACCCTAGTCGCCCTGCGCCGAGCAGCGGCGTCTGCGCTGGCGGCAAGAGGCGAGGCTGTACAGGGAGAGAAGCAACTGTGGCAGGGGTAGCGTAATTTTGCGGACCCAGCGCAACCGGAGAGGTTAGGTGAGGCGTCGCAGCTATACCACCGCCGGAAAATGCTGGCTGCGAGGTAGGGGGAAGCGCCACAGTTGGGGAGCTCTGGCTGCAGGCCACAAAGATACAGAAGACCAAGGGAACGACCAATAACAATATCCAGGTAGAACGTGACAAAATCGGCTCCAAGCATCGAGACGCATTACAGCTAACATAATGGCTATATAGAAGACGCCGCAGACTGGGCTGAAGTTTCCGTTTCCAACCGCGCAGCTAACGTTGTCGGCTCGTAGGTCCAGCTTCCTCCCGCCGTTAATCCTCACCTGACATTATATCCTAATCCAGGGCAGCTTCCAATTTCCGGGAGAAAGAGAAAACAGGATAGAAGGATAGGACCAGGATAAAAAGAAACCTGGATTGACAAGCGCATAAGCACCCCCTATAATGGCCGGGAGACTGCAAATGCAAGGGGAAAAGATGTACGAGACATTGCCAGCGGAGAACTTTTTAGGATTGCCGCCAGAGGCCAGCGATGAGGCATCCAGCCAAGTAATTGTACTGCCCTTGCCGTACGAGGGCACAGTCAGTTATGGCGGCGGAACGCGGGAAGGGCCGCAGGCAATTATCCAGGCTTCACGCCAGGTAGAGCTGTACGACCGGGAGTTTGGCCGGGAGCTGGCCCTGGAGTATGGCGTCCATACCCTGCCCTACCTGGCGCCGGACCATGCTTCGCCAGAAGCAACGGTAGACAGAATCACAGCGGCGGTGGCAGAGCTGGCCCGCCCGGGCCGGTTGCTGGTGGGCTTGGGTGGAGAACACACGGTGTCAGTGGGAGTGGCGCGGGGTCTGGCGCAAGTCTACGGCACGCCCCTGGTAACGGTGCAGTGGGATGCACATAGCGATTTGCGAGAGAGCTACGAAGGCAGCCCATATAGCCATGCCTGCGTGGCGCGCCATTTTTTGGAAATTGGGCCGGTATTTCAGGCTGGCATCCGAGCCATCTCGCTGGAAGAAGTAGATTTTATAGCGGAAAATCCCCACCGGTTACAGGTGCATTTTGCCGAAGATATACATGGGGGCGCCGGTTACCTGGAGCAATTGGCAGATTTTATCGCCGGGAAGCGGGTTTTCCTGACGATTGACCTGGACGGTTTTGACCCGGCCTATATAGCGGCGACGGGCACACCCGAACCCAACGGCATGACCTGGCAGCAGGGGCTGGCGTTGGTACGCACGGTGGTGCGGCATGCCGCCGAAATAGTGGGCTTTGATATAGTGGAGCTGGCGCCTATCCCCGGTCAACACGCCTCGGATTTCTTTGCCGCCCGGTTTACGTATAAGGTAATGAACCTGATTGTAGAAAGCCGTAACCTCAAGCCAGGATAAGCCAGACCTCGAGCTTGGCACGCACGCGGCGAATTACCTCGCCGGTAAATTCGGTGGTCGAGGCATGGCCGCCCAGATCTGTAGAATAACGGTGCCATCGATCTCCTCGCGCAGGATAGCATTCGGGCTACCGACATCTCCCGCAGTTTCAGGCGTGATGGTGGCAGCCTTCAGACCCAAACCGGCAGCTTTCAACGCCGCTGCCGCATCATGGACTACCTGGTTTTGGGTTTTGCGCCGGTTTTCCAAACTCAGATCGAAGGTTTGCAAATTCAGAGGGATACGAATCACGCCCTCGGCCAACACCCGCAGGGCCTCTTCCAGAAGTTCCTGCCCGGTTTGATCTCCCTGTAATACCACAAGATTGCGCGACGCCATAGCCTACACCTCCATGCAAGTAATGCTTATGGACAATTGGCCCGCCTGCTGGAAGCGGGGGTAATGAAACTTTGTAGCACAACAATCTTCCTTTGGACACTGGGGTGTCCGGGCACCGATGTGTCCTATAAGTTTAGTTATATTATACCATAGCGGTGCGCAGGGATAGTCGCAGGTGTGACAACTCGACTTTTGACCCCAGGTCGACATTCCAATGGTGCCACGACACTGGCTGCCGATTGAGACATTAGCCCCATACAGCTAACCTGCAATGCGAAATTCACTCACGATGCTAGCAGCATGCTGCCTATTTGGCGGCGCGATTTACGTAGGGTTGTGGGCCGATTTACGGGGGGTTGTGGGGAAACCTTTTAACATTCAGGTGAAACCAGGGCAAAAAGCGAAATGAAATAGTGCGAAATGCACAGAGTTTGCAGGGTTAAGAATCTTAAATTTCTCTAGATTATATTAGATAATATATAGGGGGCTGGTACGTTTAACAACGCCCAGCCTGAAAGACATACCTCTTGCCAACCGAGTCAGCAGCCGCCCGATCAGGGCCACTGCCTCTCATTTTACTGCCCCATAGAGAACCTGCAGGGGGAGTCGATTTTCCGTGCCTCCGTGTCCGGCCCTGCCCTGTTGAGCGTCGTATGAGGTTATGTTCATAGCATAAGGCCGGTAGCTGTAACTTCCAGCCACCGGCCCTTGTCATTTCACTTTTGGTGAGGGTCACCGTCCCAACTAGGGGTTCGGCACATTACTTGCCACCCCCTCACCCTGCCACCCTCCCGGCTTTGCCGGGCGTCATCCCCTAAGGTTGTCCCGGACACGTCGGCGTCACCGGGAAGGTGAAGGGGAAGAACATGGGGAACATCTCATACGCCTTCGTCTCGTCCCCCTGGAGCTGCGGTTGGGTCAAACTCCGCCCTATCCGCTCCACCACCACCCCCGCCAGGCCGAAGCCACCAGGCTGCGTCGTGCGCGTAGCTGAGATCACCACCGACCCGTTGAAGCCGTTCGGCACGAAGCCCCACGAGGCCAGATCAATGTACTCCACCTGCTTCTCGTTCAGCTTCTCGCAGACCGTGTCGAGTAACCCGTTCTGGTCGTAGAAGAAGATCGCAAAGTCGGTGAAGCCAGGGTTCGGGTTCAGGTTCTGGATCGCAAGCTCGCTGTAGATCTGATTCAGCGCGCCCTTTGACACCAGCGGCACACCCAACAAGCCCATCCCCAGCAGGCCCGGCGGCTTGCCGATCTGCCAGTCGAAGCTCTTCCACTCCGGCAGGGCGTTGTACATCGCCATCTCCAACGGGGTGGTCGTGCTGCTCTGGTCGGCGTACTTCACCAGGTTCACCACCGACAACACATTAGGAGCTTGTACACTCGGATCGCCAGGAGTCCACCAGTTCTGAGACTCGATGCGCGCCGCCCCCACATAGTTCCCCGGCAACCCATTGATCACCGGCAAGAAGAAGGTCTGCGAGCCGCGCGGGCAGATCCAGTCGACCACCGTGGCGATGATGCCGCCGGTGTGATCGACGAAGTAGACCTTGACCTTGGCGTTAGTGACCGAGCTCAGGTTCTGTACCTGGATGCCCGTCTGCCAGCCGTTATACTCGCGGTAGATCAAGGGCGCGTAGTTCACCGCGGTGCCAAAGCTGAACTCCGGCGTACCGTTAAAGGTAGTCTGCAACTGGGCCGGCACCCCTACGTAGGAGCCGAACATGTTCTTACCGCGCACATCCACCACCACACCCAACGGCTTGGAAGCCCGCACCCAGGCGCTGCCCTGCCAGGGCGGGTTCGCCGGCAAAACGCTGGCCGGGTCGAAGCCGATGGTCTCGCCGGGAGCCAGGGTCAGGATCTCGCCGATCGTCGGGTGCAGACAGTTGTCCTGCTTCTGGAAGTAGATCTCGACGGAGGTGCACTGGTCGCCGGAGTTCTGGATCCAGAGGGTGGTATTGTAGCCGCCCTGCCCCTGGGTGTAGATCAAGGGCACGTAGTAGGCATACCCGCCGAAGGTCGGGTCAGGCGCGCCCTCCATATCCGACGAGATGCCGGTGTAGGCGGCGCTGGCCTTGAAGCCGGGGGTCACATCGCCGGGGCAAGTGCGATCAACTTCCACAGCCAGAGGTTCCCCCTGGTGGGCGCCGAAATCCAGTTGCAATTGGCTGCCATTAACACCAACGGGACCATAGTATATACCCTGGTTGCGATAGGCCTGGTCGAAGAGGTACCACTCGGCGTCATTGAAGACAATATTCTGGTAGAGCGAATAGCAAGCGATGTCGGAGAAGGGCACCAGGTTGCCCCGGCTGTCCCGTACCTTGTCCACTGCGTTCATGGAATAAACCACAGCACTGTGGGCGCCGGCCGGCATGTGGGAAGGCGCCACCACCCACGAGCTCCCCGGCAGCAGCAGCCCGGTACACTCGATCTTGATCGGCCCGGTGGCTTGAGGTGGGCAGTAGCCCGGCTGGCCCCAGATCACCACCATCGCCTTGGTGGGCGCGTCGCCGTAGTTCTGGATCGTGATGTAACTCTGGCAGGTGCTGTTGTCCAATATCGGCAACTGCAGCCGGAAGTCCACCCCCTCACAGGGTACATCCACCCGCGCCTCGTCCTTAGCCGACACCCCCGGCACGCTCAGCAGCACCGTGCGCCCCGAGTTCGTCGGGATAGCCGTCACGATCACTTGGTTGATGTTCGTGCCGCAGGCGGCGAAGTACAGCGAGGGAATACGCACCGAGCGCGTCACCGTCTCCCCGGGGGCAATCGGCAAGCCGACGTCCAGGCCAAAGGTGATCAGGTCGGTGAAGATGATCTGCGTCCCCTGGCGCGTCGTGAAGGTGTCAGTGATGCGGATCGTGTCCAGGAAGGTATCTCCCGTGTTCTTGATCTGGTAGCAGAAGGTGATCGGCACACCCGGCTTGGCTACGGCGATGTTATCCGTGCCCGGGCAGGTGCCGTCGAAGCTGACTGTCTTATTCACCTGGATCGACGGGCAGACGATCAGCGTCCCTTCCACCACGGTGTTGTTCGCCGGGTTGGGATCCAGCGTGGGCGTGCGCGCGAAGCCGTTCACCGGCGGCCAGATGGTATCGTTGCGCCTCGTCTCCACCGTCGCCCGGTTCTGCAAGACCGCGCCACAAGGGGCTGTGTTCGCCACCCGCACCCGGATGGTGAAGCTGTAGGTATGCCCGGTGTTGATGCGCCCGGACTGAGGGGTCCCGGCGTTGCTGAGGTCGTTCCCCAAGATCACGGTAATCCGCCCGTCATCCCGCTTCTCCACCACCACGCTGCCCGCCGGCACCGTCACCGTCACCAGGTTCGGGTCCAGGATCAGCCCGGCCGGCAGCCAGTCTACCACGTAGACCTGGGCCGCGTCCGACGGGCCGGTATTCGTCACCGTAATGGTATAGAGGATCTCCCCACCGCGGACCACCGGGTCGCCGGCCAGGAAAGCGCCGGTGCTGTCGGTCTTGGCGATCACCAGGTCGGCCTCGGCGATGATCTCCGTCTGTTCCGTGTCCCGGTTGTTCTGGGGGCGCACATCCGTGGTAGTGCTGGAAATAAAGGCCGTATCGCTGGCGATCGGTCCCCAGCCGGGCAGCTCCGCCAGGAACTTGCCCGCCGCCGCATCCAGCACGTAGCCGGAGTCCACCTTCGTCACCAGATAGAATCTGAAGTTACTAGCCGGCGCCAACGCTCCCGGCAGCACCGTCTCGTTGCGGTGCTTGAAACCGGTGACCGTCACGATGCCGGCCGCCTGGCTGCAGGTCACCTGGTCATCCGGGTCGATCGGCTCGCAGCGCACCAGGGTCTCCCCCAGGATAGCGGCTTGCTTCACATCCAGCACATCGGTAATCACCACATTCTGAGCTGCCGAGATGCCGTTGTTGCCGAACGTGATCTGGTAGCGATGCTCTTTCCCCGCCACTGCCTGATCCGGCTCAAAGGGCTTATCCAGCCGCGCCTCGGCCGGTACATCTACCTTGGTAATCCATACATCGGCCACCGCATTCACGGTGGTAGCGTTGGTAGCGCTGTTGTTAGCCAGGAACGGGTCCCGGGTGGCAGCGGATACCACCACGTTATTCGTGATCACTGTGCCGTTGGGCACCGTCGGGTCCACCCGCACCACGATATGTACCGTGCGTTTCCCCCCCACCGGGATGGTGTCCAGGGTACAGACTACCACGTTGCGGTCCACCGGATCCTGGCGGCACAGGGCGCCATCGGCGCTGACGAAGTTGACTATGGCCAGCGGCCCGGCCGGGGCCGGCAAGGTGTCGGTCAGGATCACCCCGCGGGCATCCGACGGCCCGCCGTTGGTGATCACCAGGGTATATTGCAGCAATTCCCCGGCCGTCACCTGGTTGTCCAACTGGGTCTTGGTAAACTGACCCGTGGCGGTATCGTAGCCGGTGATATTGTCGCCACGGGCGCTCTTGCTTATGCTCAGGTCGGCCCAGGTGCTGACGGTGGTCAAGTTGGTGGCGTAGTTATTGGCATTGGTCGGGTCGAAGATATCGGAGATGACGAAGGCGTCGTTCTCCAGAATTGTGCCGGGGTCCAGCGACGGCAGCACGTGCGCCGTAATGGTGATCGTGGCGTCATAGTTGACGTAGAGCGTGCCCACGCCGCACTTCATCTGGTCCTGCGGATTGCCGGGGGTGCCGGTAGTACAGAACCCGGCGCTGCTCTCATAACCGGTCAGCACAATGCCCGGCGGCAGCCGGTCGTAGACGATCACGTTCTCGGCAATCGACGGCCCGAAGTTATGGATGGAGAGGGTATAGGTGAGGTCACGGCCGGCTGTCACCTGGTTGGGCACCAGGGTCACTACGCCGCCGGGTTGGCCGTTCACCTGGACCTCGCCGATCTCGGCCTTGGTAATCCGTAGATCGGAGACGTCGGTGATGTTGTGCTCCACGAAGGCTTTGTTGTTGGTAGTGTCGGGATCGAAGTCCTCGCTGGTGACGATGGCAAAGTTGTTGATGTCCTGGGTCTGGTCGCCGTGTACCACCACGGTGATAATCCAGCGGCCGGAGGCATTGGGCGTCAGGACTTCCAGCGGCTCCTGGAGCTGGCACTGGAACTGCAGCCGTTCCTGGGCGCGCAGGTCCGGCGGCGCTGTCGGACTACAGATAGCAGGACGGTCGGAGGTGATGGAGGTCATGGTGAAGACATTGCTGGATTGCAATAGCTCCGTCAAAACCACGTTGTGAGCGAAACCGGTGCCCAGGTTATCCACGATGATGGTGTAGGTCAGGTTGGTCCCAGCGCGGACGTCGCCGTCGGGCTTGCCAAATTTGGTAACCCGCAAGTCAGCCTGCCCCAACACCAGGTTCTTGGCAATAGCGATGCCGCTGTAGGTATCGCTGGTATTGTTGGCCAGGTTGGGATCGAAGACGGTGCTGATGACGGTGGCGGTATTGGTGATAATCGTACCAGGCACGGCCTCAGGCAGCACCAGGGCGAAAATGTCGAAGGTGCGCGTCTCACCGGCCGGGATAGTGCCCAATGGGCACCCCAGGGAGCGCGCCGGCGCGGGATATATCTGGCCGCGGATTTCGCCGCCGGGGTGCGCGGCGGTATGGAAATTAATATAGAAGCCGCCCCCGCCAGCCAGCAAGTTGTTTACCAGCGCGTCCTTGTCCCCCCCGCTCAGATCCAGCGTGCCGAAGATGGGATTGCCGGGGCTCAGAGAAGTGGCGTTGGGGATGGGGATCAGGACCCCACCCGCCACGCCCGCCGTGCCTGTATGGATGTGACCGGCGGTAATGGTGCGGGTAATATCGGTTACCGCGACGAAGTAGGAAAGCTGCCGCGTATTCTTATCCAGGATAAAGGAAGCCAGGCCGCTGGCGATAGTGTTGGTAACGGGAGGTGACTCGTTGGGCCCCTTCATAATGGCTTCATAGGCCGGGTGCGCCGCATCCACATCACAGGAGGCGGTGTCCACCTGGTAGCCGGCGCCGCCCGGCAACGTGTCGGTGACGACCACGTTTAGCGCGTCCGAGGGACCCTTGTTGGTAACCGTCACCGTGTATTTCTTCTGGGTCCCGGCGTAGACCACTTCCGGTTTGTCGGATTTCTGGATAACCAGGTCGGCCACAGCCAGGACGTCGGTATCCTCGATAGCCTCGTTGTTGGTCAAATCAGGATCGGCGGTCCCATTACTATTGGGATTGAAGACCTGCACGTCATTGGTCAGTACCGCCCCTTCAGGGACACGCGGGTCGACCAGGCCGGTTACAACGATCACCAGGCGCTTGCCCGGCGGGAGGTCTCCCAAGGTGCAGTCTATCACCTCGTTCGGGGTAGTGCGAATACTGCAGAAGCCGGCGGGATTGTTGGTCATGTTAACCCTGAGCACGCCCAATCCAAACGGCAAGAAATCCTCAATCACCACATCCCGCGACACCGAGGGACCGGCATTCTCCACTATGATCTCGTACTCCAACTGCTGGCCGGCAATCACCGGGTCAGGGAAGTCGGTCTTGGTCACGGAGACATCGGCCACGGCATCGACGCGGGTCAGGTTGGTGACATAGTTGTTAGTATTGTTGGGATCGAAGGCATCGCTGTAAACCTGGGCATCATTCGCCAGGATGGTGCCATCGACCACGGCCGGATCGACCGTCGCAGTGATGGTAATGGCCGCGCTGGCGCCCGCTGCCAGGGTGCCGAAGCCGCAAGTCAGCTTATCCGCCGCCTGGCCAGGTGTTCCCGCCGTGCAACTGCCGCCCGGCGAAGTGGTAATCCCACCAGGTAGGACTGTGAGCCCCGGCGGCAGGCGGTCAATTAAGACCACGTTCTCGGCCGACGAGGGACCGTTGTTCGTGATCTTCAGGGTGTAGGTCAGGGTCAGGCCGGCGGTCACCCGGTTGGGCAGCAGGCTGATGCCGGGGCCAGGCACATTGGCTACCTGGCCGATCTCCGCCTTAGTCACCGCCAAATCGGCGAAGCTCACTGGCGCGGTGAAGAGTGTGGCAGCATTGTTGGTCAGGTCGGGGTCAAAGGCCGAGCTGCGCACCTCCACCCGGTTGCTGAAGGCATCGAAAGGCCGGCCGATATCGCTGTTAGCCCGCACCACCACCGTGACGGAGATACGACCACCGGCTGCTAGACGATTGGTGAAACTCCACACCAAGGGATTGGGACCGGTGCGGGTGGAGGGCGCTGAGGTCGCAGCGGAAACGAAAGTGACCTTAGGATCCAGCGTGTCGGTGAGCACCAGGTTGCGGGCATCGGAGGGACCGTAGTTGTCCACGGTAATGGTATAGGTTAGCAGCTCGCCCGCCACCACGGTAACATCGGGATCGCCGATCTTGGTAATACTCAGGTCGGCCTGATCGGTGACGCGCGTATCCTGGACGAAGGTATTGTTAGCCAGGATGGGGTCAAAGACCGGGCTGCTGGTGGTGGCTGTATCGGTAATCACGCCGATGAAGCTCGGGGAGACCTTGACGAAGAGGTCAAAGCTGTGGGCCCCGGCTGGGGGCAAGGTTGTCTGCAAATTGCAGACGATCTGGTCCACGCCTACCGGGGAGCACAACTCGGTGGCTCCGGCGAAGGTGACAAAGCCGGCGCCGGCCGGATTGCCGGCAAAGGTAAAGGTGTTGGTGATCGTAGGCGTAGGCGCCTGGGATGGGCCGTGGTTGATGACGTGAATGTGGTACTTGAGGATGGTACCGGCGACCACCGGGTCAGGCGTATCGGTGACCGAGTTGATAATATCCAGGTCGGCCTCGGTGAGCACCTGGGTGACGGCGCTGATATTGGTGTTGTTGGCCGGGTTACCATCGTTGGTGTCGGAGGTCACGTTGGCAATGTTGGTAATGGGACCGGCGGGCGCGTCGATATTCACCAGCGTATTGATCAACACGGTGACGGTCGGCGGAGCGGGCGGCAGATTCCCCAAAGAACAATAGACGGATTGGGCGCCGGCGCTGAAGGTACAGCTTTGTAGACTATTTCCGTTGACGATGGAGGCCGATTGGAAGGTGACGTTGGCCGGCAAAGTATCAGACAGGACCACATTCTCGGCCGTCGACGGGCCGGTGTTGGAGATCGTGATAATATAGGCCAGGGGCTTGCCGGCGCGCACCGGGTCCGGCTGGTCTACTTTGGTGGCAATCAAGTTGGCCAGGGCATCCACCCGGACCAGGGCATCGTAGACGATGTTGTTGCGCGTATCGGGATCCAGCGTGTCGGTCGTCAGGAAAGCATCATTGGGCAGGTAGTTGGCAAACTGGGTGTTAACCTGGTTGGCCACATAGCTGGGATCAATATCGGCCTGGATGATAACGGTAGCTATCTGACCGGGCAACAAATTGCCCAACTGGCAGCGCAGAGGCTGTTGGAAATCGCTAGGTGTGCCCAAATTACACTGGCCGCCGCCCGGTTGGGGCGTAGTCGCCAGGGCGAAGATGGAGCCTTTGACCAGGCCGGCAGGTAGGCGGTCGACCACGACCACATTTTGGGATGTGCTCGGGCCGGCATTGCTGATCACAATAGTCCACTGCACACTCTGCCCCGCCAGGACGGAGAAGGGGTTGCCATCCGGGTTAGTACCGATGTCCGTACCAATCTTGGTCATCTTCAGGTCGGCGACGGCATCGACGTGGATGAAGTCGGTGGCCTGATTATTGGAAGTGTCGGTGTCCGGCGTGTCGCTGGTCACCCGCACAGCGTTATTGACATCCTGAGCCTGATTGGCGCGTAGCACCACCTGCAGCGTGTACCGGCCGGGATTCTGCGGTGACAGGGGCGGCAACGGATTGATAGTGGCAATCAACAGGTTTAACGTATTGTTGGGGCCGCAGGAAAGGCTCCCCGGAATGGCGCCTTGGGGAGTCTCTAAGGGGGTACAAGACACGAATTGCCAGGCGCCGCTGGAGAGGATGGTATCCGTCACCACCACATTGCGCGCCGCTGAAGGACCATAGTTATCTACAAAGATAGTATAGGTGAACAAGTCGCCAGCGCGCACATTCGTGTCCGGCTTGCTGACTTTGCTGATCTTCAGATCTGCCTGGTCGCGTAAAATCGTCTGCAAGTTGAAGGTATTGTTGGACAAGTCGCGGTCGGGAGAGATGGAGGTCACGACCAGAGAATTGGTGACCTTCAAAGCGCCGCCGGCGCGCGCGCCTTCCTTTACGCGGGTGTCGATTTTGAAGCTGCGGCTGGTGTTGCCCAGGATATCGCCCAGGTTACAAACCAATTCCCGGGGGCCGGGATTAAAGATACAGGCGCCGTTGCTGGTATCGGTCAGGTAATCCACTTCCGCCGGCAAGGTATCGGTAACGACGACACCTGTGGCTGTACCGATGCCATCCACTTTCACCGTCAGGTCGTAGACCAGGGGTTGGCCGGCTACGGCGGGATCGGGGGTGGCGCTCTTGGTAACCGAGACATCCAATTCCGGCGAAAGCTTGACATTATCAATCAGCAGACCGGAGTCCACGTTGGCATCGCCCTGATCAGCTACCAGGAATTGCAGGGTGTAGGTGCCGGGATCGGTAATAATGGTGCTAAACTTGGAGAAATTGGTGCGGATGGGAAAATTACAGCCGTTGGTGCTGTTGCCGCCAGGGGGGCTGGAAACTATGGCGCCTGGGGCATTGGCGTTGATATCTGGGAAGGGAGAGATGCCACCGGGTCTGCTGCCCACAAGGATGTTGCTGTTGTTGAGCTGAACGCGAAAAATATCATCAAAAGGATCTAGCGCACTAGCGCGTTCAGCCGTCAGAAAGATCCAGTCGAAACTCAGAATGGCCGGCACGTCACTGACCGTCAGGTTCAAAACCTGGGTCAGGATAGAGGTGTCAAATTCCGGCGTGTTGGACAGGTCCCCATCAATATTCCCCTGGCCCGCGCCAGTGACGGTGGCAGGACCGGTACAGAGCAACACAAAATGGGTGCCCTCGGTGGGATTGCCGACGGGGGGGGTGAAGTTGGCAGCCGTCAGGATCTCTACGTGGTTCGCGCTGCCGCTGCTGGTCCAGGGCGCCAGGGAACCGGCCTCAAAGCCGCCGTTGGGGATGCCGGCCTGGGTCAGAGCCGCTACGCCGCTGGGGGCAGGAGAGGCAGGCGGCCGGGCAGCAGGCAACGGCTCTACCAATTGCTCCGGCTGCGAAAGATCCAACGAAGGATATAGCATCCCGCCGATGGAATGAATAACGACTTCTGCCGGCTGTGAAGGACCTGCAGCGTTCACCGCACGTCCGGCGGGCGCCGCCAATGCCAGAATTATCAATACCAGGCCGGCAGCCAGGCGAGACAGCATGGCGAAACCGCGCCCGGCAGACTGCTTGCGGACCCAGGTCCCTGCGCTTCCAAAGGATCGGGCGAAGAGGGATTTTCCGGCATCGGATGTTTGTCCCAAGGGCTTTTGAGATGGGTATCTGGTGGGCATCTTCGAATATCCTCCCTGGCAACTTCTTTAATACTTGGTTTGGCACTCTCTCGGCTCTCTAACGGCTACGATCTTGCGGTCAGAACCGTTTGGCATATTTCTGAAATCCAGGAGAGAGCAAAGAATATGTCACAATCATTTTTACCGGATGGCTGCCTGATGGGCTGGCAGCGCAGTAGTGATTATTTATCATCTTAAGGATGGGCGGATTATCACCGAGGTAAGAACCGTCAGAAATGTGTCCAAAAACACATTGTGAGGATCGGTTGTGATGCAGTACATACCAACCGCTCTTATCTAGTTTTAATCTCCCTGTAAAAACGTGAAGGTCTGGTTAAAGATACGGCTAAAAATCGAGATCTACATCCTCAAAATGGCCTGATAATAGCGCAAACTACATCTCAAAGTTTTCCGATATATTCAATGTATGGTACAGATCTTGACCAAGGCCCCGCCTCTATGGAGAGGCCGGGGCCTCGATGTCAACCTTATCGCCTGGCGAAAGGTAGATAGAGCTGGTGCATCCTGGCCGGGGTCGCCTGGCCCAACACACTGTGACCCGCCGTGTCCCCAAAGGAGGCCCGCGGCTGCTGGCTAAATGCCACCGGGATGGCTGCTCCAGCGGGGTTCGCGTTGAGACTCTGGAACCCAATCGTCAGCAGCGCCCCATCCGCCAATACCCGCAATGGCGAGGAGATGTCCGCCACCGAGATGTTCAACCGGTGGTGCGCCAGATCCGTTTCCACTGAGACAATGAAATCTCCCGGCACATTCAGGCTGATCGCATCCGGGATGCCGTTGTGGTCCAGGTCGGCGCCATCAAAGCTCACCTGCTGCGCGTCGTAATCCACCGCGAACACCACCGCGCTGATCTGCTTCCCATTCCCGGTGAAGCTCACCGGCGCCGCCACCTGCCCGTTGCCATGCGGGGTCAACTGCTGCGGCAAACTCAGAGCCGGTCCCGCCAGGGCTGTGCCCATGAAGAGCGACAGCGCATCGGGTACGCGCGTCTGGTTCGCTGCACTGCAGGCTACCGGCCCGTTAAACATGATCAAAGCCGTGCAGGGCAGGTCCCCCGCATCCAGCAGCCGGTCCTGGTTCGAATCGCAGGCCGACGGGCTGGGCACCGGCGTCAGAACGCTTGTGTCGAAGATCTTCGCCACGATCGAGAAGATATCCCCGCGGTTCACCGCCCCGTCCGCGTTACAGTCTCCGCGCGGCGAGCGGTACACCGTCGTCTCGGCCAGGGCCGTGTTGTTGCTCGGGTCCGTATCCGGCCGGTTGCCGCTCACCTGCACCTGGTCCGTGAAGATCGACCCGGCCGGCGTCGACAGGGGCACATTCACTACCACCACGATGCTCTCGCTGGCGTTCGTGCCCAAAGGCGACCGGGTACACTGCACCACGCCGCCGCTGCCCACTGCCGGGGTGGTACAGCTCCATGCTCCCGCGCTGATCGACACAAACGTGCCCCCCGCCGGCAGCGTATTCACCAGGGTCACATTTTGCCCAGGTCCCGTATTCACCACCTGGATGGTGTAGGTCACATTCTGCCCCGCCAATACCGGATCGGGCGCATCCGTCACGCTCACCGACAGGTCCGCCGGGGTGTCGCTCACGTCCTCAATTACCTGACCGTTGCTGCCATTGTGGTTGCCGTTGCCAGGGGTGTACGTCGCCGTGATCGTGTGCGAACCGGCCGCTCCGTATGTGGTGCTGCACGTCGCCACACCCGCCACCAGCGGCACGGCGCCGCAACCGGAGAGACTGCCGCCTTCCGTGAAGTTCACCGTCCCTACCGGCGTACCCCCGCCCGGCGCCACCGGCGCTACCGTGGCTGTGTACGTCACCACCAGCCCCGGCAGGGAAGGGTTCGGATTTGCCACCACCGTGGTGGTGGTGCTGGCCGCGTTCACCGTCTGCAGGGTCGTGCCGTTACTCGCCGCCAGGTTAGCAGTCCCCCCGAAGCTAGCCGTCACCGTCTGGTTCAAGCCCACCGGGATCGTGCTCGTCGTCAGGAAAGCTTTGCCGAAAGCGTTCAGGTTTACCACCCCCAGTACAGTCGCCCCTACGGTAAATGTCACCGGTCCCGTAGGCGTACCCAGCCCCGGCGGGTTGATCGTCACCGTCGCGGTCAAGAGCACCGCCTGGCCGAAGACCGACGTGCTGGGCGAGTTGGCGATCGTAGTGGTGGTGCTCGCCTGGTTCACCTGTTGGTTGATGGTATTCGAGGTGCTGCCGGCGAAGTTGTTGTCTCCCCCGTAGACCGCCGAAATCGGATGTAAGCCGACCGTCAGAGCGTTGGTGGAGAAATAGGCATTGCCGGTACCGTCAAGGATACCGCTGCCCACAGTGGCAGCCCCATCCTTGAACGTCACCAGCCCGGTGGGGGTGCCGCTGCCCGTCGTTACCGTGGCCGTGAAGTAGACTGTCTGGCCATAGGTGGTCGGATTCGCGCTCCCTACCAGCGCCGTGGCGCTGCCCGCCGCCGTGATGCTAAACTGGTAGGGCGGATTGGAGACGCTGGTATTGTAGCTTGTATCCCCCAGGTACTGCGCCGTGATCGCGTGGTTCCCCGCCCCCAGCGTCGAGATGACACAGGTGGCCAGCCCGGCCGCCAACGGCTGGGCGGTACACCCGGCGATGGGTGATCCCCCATCCAGGAATTTCACGTTCCCACTGGGGACACCGGTCCCGCTGCTGGGCGCCACCACTGCTGTGAAGGTCACCGGCGCTCCCAGCACTGCCGAGCCCGGCGGCACACTGCTCACCGTCGTGGTGGTGTTCCCCTTGTTCACGTTCTGTGTTACCTGGTTTGAGGTCGTCCCGTTGAAGTTGGCATCCCCGCCGTATACTACTTTCACCGGGTGCGCTCCGGCCGTCAGCGTCGAGGTGGCGCACTGCGCCGTGCCTCCCACCAATGGCACGCTGCCGCACCCCGTTATCGGAATCCCATTATCGTTGAATGCCACCGTCCCCCCCGGCACAAACGCCACCGCCGAGGAGCCGGAGATAGTCACCTGTACCGTGAAGGTAATCAATTGTCCTACAAACGACGGGTTCCCGCTGCTGGTCAGCGTCGCAGTGGTGTCCGCCTTGGTCACCGTCTGGTCTGGCGCCTGGTTGGCGTTGCTGGTATTGAAGTTAGCGTCCCCCAGGTAGCTCGCGTTGACCACATGCGTCCCCGGTGTGCTGAAGGTGATGTCCTGGCTCACCTGCCCATTGACCAAGGGGACTGTGGCCACCAGGTTACCGTTGTCGCGGAACTCCACCATACCCGAGGGCGTACCAAACCCCGGCGCTACCGGGGTCACCTGCGCCAGGATGCTCACCGGCTGCCCCACCGTCGAGGTGGTCAGGCCGTTGATGACCTGCGTCGCCGTGTTCGCCTTGTTCACATGCTGTTTGTAAGGCGTAGCGCTGTTATCGCTGGTGTTGAAGTGGCTATCCCCCTGGTAGAATGCGGTGATATTGTGGTCGGAGGCGCTGGCCGGGATCGGCCCCAAGGGCGAGGTCTGGAATTGCGCCTTGCCGGTACCAACTAATCCCACCGGCACCGTCACCAGGTCGTTGCCGTCCACCTTGATCAACACATTTCCCCCCGGCGCTCCCGCCCCCGGCGGTACCGGCGAGATCGTGATGAAGAAGGTGATCTGCTCGCCATACACCGTGGGCGTCTTGTCGCTCGTGACGGTGGTGGTGGTGTCGGCCTTATTCACCGTCTGGCCACCGGAAAGATTGCCGGTGTTGCCGGAGAAGTTCAGATCCCCCTCGTATTCCGCGGTGATCGGATGGTTCGCCACCTCCAGGGCCGCCGTGGTGAAGCTGGCCTGGGCCGAACCGTTCAGGTTGGCCTGGCCGATGTAAATCCCGTCAGCCTTGAAGATCACCGCCCCCGAAGGCACGGCGCTGGCCCCGGTGCTGACCGTGGCCTGGAAGGTTACCGGCTGCCCCCACACCGACGGGTTGGCCGAGCTGGTCACGGCCACCGTCGTGGTGGCCTTATTCACCACCTGAGAATAGGGCGAGGCGTAGTTGTCACTGGCCGAGTGGTCCTCATCCCCGCCGTAAACCACCGTGATCTTATGGGTGCCCGCATCCAGCTCGGTAGTATCCAACGTGGCGATGCCGGTGGCGGGATTGACCGCCCCCGTGCCGATAGTCGTGCCGTTGTCGTTGAAGAACACCACCCCCGTGACATTGCCGCAGGCCGAGGTGACCGTGGCGGTGAAGGTGACCTTCTGCGTGTAGGTCGAGGCGTTGGGCGCGCCCACCACCGTGATCGTGGTGGTGGCCTTATTCACTGTATAATTTATGCTATTGGAGGATGCTTGCAACGTATCCGGGCCGGCAGGAGCGCCCGAATAATTGGCAGCAATCGTATGCGGTGATCCACTGATTGTCAATGCGCTAACGTTACAGGTCGCCTGGCCAGATCCGTTTAGCGCCAAATTTTGACAACCGCTGATGGCGGTGGAATTATCCGTAAAGGAGACGGTCCCCGAAATCACCGCTCCAGTTGTATCATTGCGGGTAACGGATACGAGAAAAGAAACAGGCTGACAATTAGTTGCAGGGCTGGCGGGCGATGGTGTAGAAAATGTCGTTGTTGTAGCAATATTTGCCAGCGGGCCGGTAGGAAAATCGGGGCCAGCGGGCGCGGCGCTCACCGGCGCCAGGCCGAGAGTCAGCAAGAGGGCCAGGACGGCGAGCCGGGCCAGGGCCGCGGCTCCAGCCGGAACCAAACCCGTGAGCTTATGCCTGGGTTGCTTACCATGCTTTACAGATCGCTGCAGGAACATCATAGGAACCTCCTCGGGAAGAATCTTACCTGGCCCAACCTGGCCTCTTTGTCCATCAACTCCTGATCCGCCGTTGCGGGCTGAGGGTACTCAGCTTGGGCTGAGGGTACTCAGCTTGGGCTGAGGGTACTCAGCTTGGGCTGAGGGTACTCAGCTTGGGCTGAGGGTACTCAGCTTGGTGGGCACGGCGCAGCAATACATATCAGCGTAGTAGACCGGCCAGCTATCACGCTGAGGGGAATGGATTTGACATCACACACGGGTATGGTATGCTGGCTGAGGGTACTCTCAAGCTGAGTACCCTCAGCCAGCATCACGCCAACTACTCTCATCGAATTTTAACCTTTTGGTTAGAACGTGAAGGTCAGGTTAAAGATACGGGCAAAAAACGGATTATTAAGCATCAATTCTGCCTGATGCGGCGCCAGGCCGTATCTTTATGGGCATCTACACGTTAATGCATAACCAAGGTATTTCATCAAATCTCTCATTTACTTCTCAGATATGAGTATAATAGACATTATCGGAAATAGAAATACTGTGCGGCCGGGCCGACATGCGTCAGGCACACTCTTGCTTAATCCCGATAAGGTCTAATACGTTAGTCTCATGCTGAGGGTACTCAGCGGTGAGTTCCCGGACACAGGCACTTGCAGGCTTAACGCCCAACTGAGGGTTGGGCATATCTCACTGGTAAGTCCGGTTTACTACATTCAGGAGGAAAAAGTATGGGCAAGCTGGGAATCATCCTCTCGGCTCTATTGCTGCTAATACCAATAGCCGCCAATGGGCCGGCAAACTATGCCGCACCCAATGGGAACGGGACGCTGGCCCCCACTCTGGGATTCAGCCAATCAGTAGCCCAGGCCATAAATCCCGGCCTCTATCCGCAATCTCTCTTCGCGCCCAATGCTCCTGGCGATCCCCAAACGCCGGAGGAAATGCGCCACCTTATGCTGGACCTGATCGACAATGCCATTGCGGTGCAAGAGCTGCTGGGGCCGGCGGCCATAACCGCCGCGGGCGGCCAGCCTTCGGCCGCCGAGGATTACCGGTATACCGTTAAATACATGACCACCGAGGAACTGACGAACATGGTGCACCACCTGGACCACACCGCGTTCCAGGCTTTCCGCGATGGCAACGCCGCCTTGCAGGAGATTCTGGCGCAGGCGGAAAAATCCCAGCAGGATTCGCCCCAGGCGCGCAGCGGCGGCCCATCGCCGGACTATTTCACCATCGTGCCCACGCCGGTGCCGCCCACCGCCGGTATTGACCACCAGAACGCCAAGGCGCAAAACATCCAGGCCGGAGACATCAAGATCAACGGCGGGTCCAAAGAACAACTGCCGGACTATGCCACCAGCATTGGCTGCCCCACCCGCCTGTATAACTGGAGCATCCCCGACGACATTGGCATCGCGGCCGGCGTCCTCTCTCTGGTCTCTATCGGATTGGGACTGGGATGCAAGCTCAAAGCCATTGTCTGCCCGGTCCCCGGGACCATCGATGTCAGCATAATCACTTGCCCCATCAAAGCCGTTGTGGACGGCGCGGCCGACGCACTCAAGGCCACGGCCGCCGGGTTCATCCTTTGCCAGGATCTCACCGCGGAAGCATGGATCAGGGCCAACCTGGACAATACCAAGATTATCCATTCGGACATGATCGACTATAACAGCGCCTTTATCTCCCGCGCCAACAATATCGACACCAACATTTTCAACTTCCGCAACCTGGACCTGCGGCTTAGTATCGAAGCGAACCTGGCTTCCGATGAAGACGATCCGATGGCGCTCTACAGCTTGCCCGGCACAATTTGTCTCTACGGCGCCGGTTATAGCCCCACCGATCAGGGCGTTTCCGCCGGCTGCGGCCTGCTGGAGGTGGTCAGAGACACCGTGCAAAGCACCATTGATATGATGAGCCTAAGCGCCAACCAGAATGTATTCAACGCGCGCACCGAATACCAGGCCGCGTTGGACCTGTACAATAAAGGGCAGTGGAAGCTGGCTTACGCCCGGTTCCGCAAAGCCTACCGCGAGGCGGTTCGTGCTCAATAACCACCGGGGGACCCAGGGGTTTTGGTTCACGATCAGCGTCGCCAGCACTCGACATGGAGCATTCGTAGGAGGACAATCGGAATGCTAAACAAATTTAACTCCGTCTTTATGGTAGCTTTGATGCTCCTGGTGGCGCCCTTTATAGTTATGGGCCTGGGGGCCCCATCGACCGGCAACGCACCGGGCGCTCTAGCCGCCGCTGCCGTCACCGGCACCCCCACGCCAGGTGTGGGCCCTGCTAAAGACCCTGCGGTCACTCCCACACCCGGGATGGTGTATCCCCCGGGCATAGCGCCTCCCACCGCAGCCGATCTCAAGGCCGTGGAGAACAACCGCAAAGAGATTCTGGCTGTGGTCAAGACCCTGGATGAACTGCTCAACGATTTGACCACCAGCAACCTGCTGCGGGGCGGTTTCTCCCATGATATGTATCTGCAAACTCAAAAAAACATCCTCTCCCTGAGCCCCGAGGAAGTGTACGCCCTATACCACGCCTTCCCGAATTTCACCACCTTCAAAAACAATGTACACCTGTTGAAGACCTACCAGGAGCAGGCTAAAAAAGCGGGCCAACTGGAGACGGTGGCCCCCGGGCCAGATATGCTGCAGGCCGCAGAGGCGTTGCGTCTCGCTACGCGAGCGGGCAAGTCGAAGGTAGAGCCGGATTACTTCAATGTGGTACCTACCGCCACACCGAACCCCGCGCCCATCCTCCACGATAGCTTGAAGGATGCGGAAGAGAAGAACAACGCCGCCGGGGACCTCAAAGATGTGGATCTGATCCCCAATCCGGATTACAGCGGCCTGGGCGTCACCTGCCGCTTTGGCCACGAGCGCACCCCCGCCGGAGTCGGATTGGCCGGGCTGATCGCGAAGAATATCGCCCAGACCACCACCGATGTGACCGATTCCCTGTGCCTTCTGCTGTATGTGCCCTGCGCCATCGTCGGCGGCGGCACAAATGCGCCGGCCTGCTTGGTCCACACCATCGCTAAAGCCGTATCGGCGGCGGCAGACGCAGTCATAGGCATTTACCAGGGGTGTGACAAGAAAATCAACTACGCCGAGCTGGAGGCTACCTACAAAAATACCGGCATCATCCACGCCGACCTGATGGACCTGGGTGACCTGCTCACCGTGCGGGCGAACAATATCGATACGAACCTGTTCAACTTCCGCAACCTGAACCTGCGCGGCCACATCGAAGCCAACCTGGCCTCGCCGACAGATTCCCCGGTCGGGCTGTTCGCGCTGCCCAGTTCCGTCTGCATCACCGGCTATAGCAACCCGAACAGCGACGCCCTGGCGCCAGGTTGCGGCCTGCTGGAAGTGGTGCGCGACACGGTGCGCTCGAGCATCGATATGATGAAATTGCAGGCCAACCAACCGGTGAACAACGCCGAAGCCGAATTCGCCGCCGCCCAACAACACTACAACCAGGGGCAGTGGAAGCTGGCCTTTGACCGTTTCCGCAAGGCGTACCGCGAGGTAATCAGGCCCACCCAGTAATCGAACATGAAAATTCTGTTTTAATAGGTGCGGGCCCAGCAAGGCTGGGGACCAACCGCACACTTTTCCGGTCTGCTTGAACTATTACGCTTGATTCCACAAGGCCCATGGTGCTCACTACACCACGGGCCTTGTATTTTGCTGATAGGCATAAGTGAGAGATAATCTCAGCTAAGAAATTGATAAGCGAGGACACCTGGCCCCTGCACCAGCACTCAATGGTAGTCTGTCATGACCGATGTACCATCCGTAGGGGCGTACGGCCGTACGCCCCTACCTATCCGGCCATCTGCCTTGTATGATATATCTAGAGAGGGAAAACCAATGAAAAGGGCGATCATTATTGGAATTGCGCTTTGCCTGGTGTGTTTGTTAACTTCAGGGGGGGCGGCTATCGCAGCGACCCCGGCTGCCCCGGCCGGCGCCGGTTGCGTCCCCGCAGGCGCCTACGATCAGAATTGCGATGTGAACCGGGACGGCAGCATCGACGTGCAGGATCTGCAGTTGGTCACCAGCCACTGGCATCAAACCGGCGCCTACGTAAGTCCTATTGACGGCTGGAGCCTGAGCGGGAACGGCGCTACCAATCCGATTACGAATTTCCTGGGCACGACGGACAACCTGGCCCTGGAGCTGCGGGTCAACGGCCGGCGCGGCCTGCGGCTGGAGCCCACCAACAGCACCAGTGCGCCCAATCTGATCGGCGGCTTCAGCGGCAACAGCGTAGCGGCCAACACTATCGGCGCCTCCATCGGCGGGGGCGGGCAGCAGGGGGCCATCAACCAGGTGACGGCAGATTTTGCCACCATCGGCGGGGGATTGTTGAACGTGGCAGGCGGCTCGCGCGCTACCATCGGCGGCGGGGTGGGCAACAGCGCCAACGGCGCCCAGGCTACCGTGGGCGGCGGATCGGGCAATGGCGCCGGCAACGCCCGCGCCACCGTCGGCGGCGGAGAGAGCAATTTCGCCGGGGGCCAGGACGCCACCATTAGCGGCGGCGCCAGCAACACCGCCAGCGGCACTTATACTACTGTGGGAGGAGGGCAAGGCAATGCGGCCAGCGGCGAATCATCTACCATCAGCGGCGGGTTGAATAACCAGGCCAGCGGCACGCTGTCGGCCATCGGCGGCGGCATTGCCAATGTAGCGCACGGTGAAGACGCCGCCATCGGCGGCGGTATCTCCAACAGCGCCGCCGGTGTGAGAGCCACCGTGCCCGGAGGACGGGAAAATGCCGCGACCGGAGATTACAGCCTGGCCGCCGGCCGGCAGGCCAAAGCGGACCACCAGGGCAGCTTCATCTGGGCGGACTCGACCAATGCCGAGATCCATTCCGGCGGCAGCGACCAGTTTATCGTGCGGGCCAACGGCGGCCTCTGGCTAGGCGCGGCTACCGGTCCCGGCCCCTTCACGCCCTCCATCCCGGCTAACGTATTGATAGCCACCTCCAGCGGGGCCTACCTGAGCCGGGGCGGCACCTGGACCAACGCCTCGGATCAGGCGCTCAAAGCTAATTTCGCCCCCGTGAACGGGCGGGAGATCCTGGCGCGGCTGGCGGCAATGCCGATGTCGACCTGGAATTACAAGAGCCAGAGTGCGGATATCCGCCACATCGGCCCCGTAGCCCAGGATTTCTACGCGGCCTTCGGCGTAGGCGAGGATAATACCCATATCAGCACGGTAGATGGCGATGGGGTGGCCCTGGCCGCCAGCCAGGCGTTATACACGTTGGTGCAAGAGAAAGAGCAGCAGATCTCGGCGCTGCAGGTGCAGGTCTCCGCCCAGCAAGAGCAAATCCAGGCGCTGCAAAAGGAGCACCAGAGCCTGGAGGCGCGGCTCGCCGCGCTGGAGAAAGCCGTCGGGACGCTGAGCGGGCAGGGAAAAGCGCCGTAAGGCTGTGCTGTGCGCTCTTATCGCCTGGTGAAAGGCAGATAGAGTTGGCAATTCATCCCCTATATAGATGACCCAATCAAAATCCGGACTGATTACCCGTTGCAGCAAAGGGGGCAGCCGATTAAAGTGGATAAGCAGATGGTGTGCGCCCGTCATGCGCTGATCTGCGGTGTGGAGCACACTCCATTTATCTACTGCCGCGAGGGGAGGCGCGGTCGTGTGGCAATTATCCGCTTATCCGCTTTTCATCCGTTGCCGCCTGGGGAGGGGGCAGCCGATTAAAGTAGATAAGCGGATGGTGCGCGCCCGTCATGCGCTGATCTGCGGCGTGGAGCATACTCCATTTATCTACTGCCGCGAGGGGAGGCGCGGTCGTGTGGCAGTTATCCGCTTATCCGCTTATCCGCTTTTCATCCGTTGCCGCATGCGTCTGGTAACCCCCTATGAAAACACCCGGGCGCGCGAATCTCGTGTGATTATACTGGACAATTTGATGGAATCCTTCTGCTTCTGGTTTAGCTTCTGGCAAACCGTGTCCAACCAGACGTTCTGGGCGTGTAAAAAGTCCCGGCTGTAGCGAAACTACTACAGTGCCGGGACTTTTTATTTACTATTACTGCAAATTCTGGTCTAAATCACCTTCCGGTGACGGAATTAATCCTACGTAACTCCGTCACCGGTAAAATCTTAACTCAGTCCTAATCCCTTACGGTTGTCCCGGACACGTCGGCGTCACCGGGAAGGTGAAGGGGAAGAAGATCGGGAACATCTCATACGCCTTGGTCTCATCCCCCTGGAGCTGCGGTTGGGTCAAACTCCGCCCTACCCGCTCGACCGCCACCCCCGCCAGGCCGAAGCCACCAGGCTGCGTGGTGCGCGTGGCCGAGATCACCACCGAACCGTTGAAGCCGTTGGGCACGAAGCCCCACGAGGACAGGTCGATGTACTCCACCTGCTTCTCGTTCAGCTTCTCGCAGACCGTGTCGAGTAACCCGTTCTGGTCGTAGAAGAAGATCGCAAAGTCGGTGAAGCCAGGGTTCGGGTTCAGGTTCTGGATCGCCAGCTCGCTGTAGACCTGGTTCAGCCCGCCCTTCGTCACCAACGGCACACCTAACAAGCCCATCCCCAACAGACCGGGAGGAGTACCAACCTGCCAGTCGAAGCTCTTCCACTCCGGTAGGGCGTTGTACATCGCCATCTCCAGCGGGGTGGTGGTGCTGTTCTGGTCGGCATACTTAATCACGTTCACTATTGACAACACATTAGGAGCTTTTACACTCGGATCGCCAGGAGTCCACCAGTTCTGAGACTCAATGCGCGCCGCACCGACATAGTTCCCCGGCAACCCGTTGATCACCGGCAAGAAGAACGTCTGCGAGCCGCGTGGGCAGATCCAGTCGACGACTGTGGTAATGATGCCACCGGTGTGGTCGACGAAGTAGACCTTGACCTTGGCGTTGGTGATCGAGCTCAGGTTCTGTACCTGGATGCCCGTCTGCCAGCCGTTGAACTCGCGGTAGATCAAGGGGGCGTAGTTCACCGCGGTACCGAAGCTAAACTCCGGCGTGGAATTGAAGGTCGACTGCAACTGGGCCGGCACACCCACATACGAGCCAAACATATTCTTACCACGGACATCTACCACGATACCCAAGGGCTTGGAAGCCCGAATCCAGGCGCTGCCCTGCCAGGGCGGGTTCGCCGGCAACACCGTAGCCGGGTCGAAGCCGATGGTCTCCCCCGGCGACAGGCTCAGGATCTCGCCGATCGTCGGGTGCAAACAGTTGTCCTGCTTCTGGAAGTAGATCTCGACGGAGGTGCATTGGTCGCCGGAGTTCTGGATCCAGAGGGTGGTATTGTAGCCGCCCTGCCCCTGGGTGTAGATCAAGGGCACGTAGTAGGCGAAACCACCGAAGGTCAAGTCGGGCGCGCCTTCCATATCCGACGAGATGCCGGTGTAGGCGGCGCTGGCCTTGAAGCCCGGGGTCACATCGCCAGGGCAGGTGCGGTTAACTTCAACCGCAATCGGCTGCCCCTGGTGCGCGCCGAAGTCCAGCAGCAATTGCTGCCCGGCGTTGCCGATAGGACCACGGTAGATGCCCTGGTGGCGGTACGAGTAGTCAAACTCAAACCATTGATCGTCATTGAAGACCACATACTGGTACAGCGCGCGGCAGGCTACGTCGGAGAAGGGCAGCAGGGTGCCGTTCACCGAAGGAATCAGGTCAGTAGCGTTCAGCGAGTAAACCACCGCACTATGGGACCCGGCCGGCAGCAGGCTGGGGGCAAAGACCCAGGAACTACCGGGGAGCAGCAAGCCGGTGCATTCCACCTTCAAAGGACCGGTGGACTGCGGTGTACAATAGCCCGGCTGGCCCCAGATGACCATCATGGCCTTGGTGGGTTTGTTACCATAGTTCTGCACGGTGACCCAGCTCTGGCAGGTGCTGTTGTCCAGGATGGGTACCTGCAACCGGTAATCTACCCCTTCGCAAGGCACGTTGATCGTAGCTACATCAGCATTGAAAACTTGAGGCAGATCGACCAGGCGAGTGCGACCAGAGTTCACCGGATCAGCTATCACAAACACCGTGTTGACATTGGTGCCGCAGTCGCTGAAGTACGGTGACGGCAGGGTCACCTGGCGGCGGACGACCTCACCAGGAGCAACCGGCAATCCCGGATCGGCGCCAAAGGTGATCAGGTCCACAAAGAAGTTGATGGTCCCTTGCCGCGTCTTGTAGGAGTCAATCACCAAGATATTATCCAAGAAGGTGGTGCCGGTGTTGGTGATCTCGTAGCAGAAAGTCACCGGCTGGTTCGGCGTAGACACGGCGGGATTGTCCGTGCCGGGGCAGACACCGTTGAACGACACGGTCTTATTCACCTTGATGGACGGTATCTGGATGGTAGTGGTTTCCACGGCAATGTTGTTGTTCAGATTCGGATCAGCCGTCGGCCGGGTACGGTTGGGGAAACGCAGATCCTTTACCGTATCTACCAAAGCCACGTTGGTAAGTATGCCGGCCGGCGTGGTTAGCGCTACGCGGGTAACGATGGTGATCGTAATTGGACCACCCGGACCGGTGGCGCCACCCCCGGTAGTCGGATTCGTACGGGTAATCGTCGAAGACGTGTTGACGCGACCCAGGAGCACCGTGATCAATCCGTCGTCACGCTTGGTGATGATGGGTGCAGTGGGTGCATCAATCAGCGGGCTGCTGACGGTAACGACGACCAGGGCAGGATTCAGGATCAGACCCTGGGGCAGTTGGTCTTGCACCCGCACATCGGCAGCATCGGAAGGGCCGTTATTGATGACCACAATGGTATACGTAATCGTGCCACCAGGGGCCAATGGGTCACCATGCGGGAAGTCCCCGGTGCTGTCGGTCTTGGTAATGGACAGGTCGGCGGAACCGATGATCTGGGTACACTCGTCATCGTAGTTATTCAGCGGTTGCGGATCCGGCGTCTCCGAAGTGATAGTAGCCCGGTTATCGGCGATGTGCGGATAGCCGCCGGCAGCCACAGAGGCAGCCTGGCACAAATTACCGGGATCGGTGATGCCACGACCGTCGAGCACGTAGCCGGGGGAAACATCGGCAATCAGGAAGAAGGAGTAGCTCTCACCCGGATCCAGGTCGTCTTCCTCTCCAGCGGGCGGTTTCTGGTAGAGCGTTACGTTGGCCCGCTTGATGGAGTTCAGTTGAACCACCTGGGGTACCGTTACACCGTTGCCGCTAATTACCGAGCAGGAAACGATATCGTTCGGATCGACAGGAGAACAATAGGAGTAGAAGACACCCAACGGCAAAGTATCGGTCACCACTACGGTGCGCGCGGTGGACGGCCCGGTGTTGGAGAAGTTAATCAAGTAGGTCTCGCGCAACCCGGCCGCGTTTGGATCTGGCGAATCCACCTTCTGGATGGTCAGCTCGGCGCGGGCCTCGACCCTCGTGGTCTGGGTGGTAGTATTGTTGCTGGACACCGGATCAATGGTGCTACTCTTGACGGCAGCCGTGTTGGTAATGTTGTGGAAAGTCTCGCCATCCAGCACCACATTCGGCTTGACCAGCACCAGGATGTCGAAAGTAACCACCTGGCCGGCCGTCAGCGTACCGACGTTACAGGTAACGCGCTCGGGATGGATGAAATCGGCGGAGCATAGCTCCCCACCGAAGGTATTCTTCAAGGAGCTATTGCCGAAGACTACCTGGGCCACACCGTTGCCGTCCACCGGCAGGGTGTCGGTCACGACGACGTTGAGCGCATCGGACGGGCCGGAGTTGGTCACGGTAATAGTGTACTTCAGGATGTTGCCGGCAATTACCGGGTCAGGATCGTCCGTCTTGGTAATCACCAGGTCAGCGCGGGCGTTGACCACGGTCTGATTCTGGGCAAGGTTGTTGGAATTGTTGGGATCCAGGTTATCGCTGAATACCTGGGCGTTGTTATTGAGCAGGAAGCCTTCGGGTACCGAGCTGGCAACAAAGCCGTTAATCACCATCGTAGCGGTGTTCAGGCCGGCGGTTGTGGTGAAAGGTAGCGTATCGATATTGCAGCGCACACTGCCATCCACCAGGCCGCCAAATTGGCAGGTACCCGGCAGGCCATCACCGCGCGTGATGGAGACCGCGCGCGTGTCTACGCCAGGAGGTACAAAGTCCTGGATGAAGACGTTGTAAGCGTCGGTCGGACCGCTGTTGGTGATGCGGATGGTGTAGGTGATGTTGGTACCGGCGGTTACGCTGTTGGCCTGCAAGGCGATGGGCGCAGGTGCGGTACCAGAATTCTGTACGTTCTGGCCCTCGGCCGTCTTGCTGATCGATAGATCCGATTGGGCCGTCACGGCGTTGACGCGTTCGGTAAAGTTGTTGGCCAGGTTGGGATCTTGCGCCGTGCTGCGCACTTCAACCCGGTTGGTTATCGGGTCAAAAGGCGGTCCCACGCTGCGGTTCACCCGCACGACCACCTGGATCTGCGCCCGCGTATTGAAAGCCACAGTGCCCAGGTTGTAGATGTAATTTATTTCCCCGTTGAGCGGATCGGTGGGTCCGACCGTACTCGGCGCAGGGGTGGAGCTGACGAAGGTCACATCGGGATCAAGCGTATCGGTGACTACGGTATTGCGGGCGTCCGACGGGCCCACGTTATCCACATAGATGGTGTAGGTCATCAGCGTGCCGGCTACCACGATCTGGTCCGGGCGGCCAAACTTGCGCACGAAGAGATCGGCCACTTCTAGCACCGCGGTGACCTGGGTAGCGGTATTATTGGCCGCATTGGGATCGTTGGTGCTGCTGGTGACTGTGGCGGTGTTGGTGTGATTGCCAGCAGCCACGTTGGGATCCAGTTTCACGGTTACAGCCACAACCTGGCTGCCGCCCGCGGCAAGGGTGCCCAGGTTACAGGTGAAGCCTCCCGCGGTAGCGGTACAGTCGCTGGGGCTGTCTACATAGGTAAAGCCGACCGGCAGCGTATCGTTGATAACCACGTTCTGGGCATCGGACGGCCCGGCGTTGATCACCAACAATTGGTAGGTAGTGAAGGATCCGGCCGTCGCAGGCACGCCGGTATCGGCCTTGATGATGAGCAGGTCAGCCTGCGCCTGGACAAAGAGCGACAGGATCAAATCCAGGAAGGAGAAGGTCACGCTATCAGGCGCCAGGACACTGTCGGCGCCAGATTTGCCATCGAAGTTCGGCGGCGCGGGCAGGATGATGGGCCCATTGCCGGTATCGCTGCTGATGCGGGCCCGGTTGGTCAAGACGGAACCCTGGGGCGCGGCAGGCGAGATCAAGACATTGATGCTGACGATAATCTCCTGGTCCGGCGCCGGGTTCGCCGCCACATCGCCCAGGTTACAATGCACCTGGTTGCCACCGGCCTGGAATTGGCAGAAGCCGGAACGGTTCTTCACAGCGGCGCTGACGATCGTGGTGCTGATCGGTAAGACATCGCTGATCAGGACGTTGTGGGCCACTGAGGGGCCGTTGTTGCGCAACAGAATCTGGTATTCGACAGTCTGGCCAGCGACAAATATGTCATTGACTGTACAACCCGTGGGCGTGCCGCAGATCGTCTCAGTAAACTGATTACGCTGGATGGCGATCTTCCGCGCCGACAGGTTAGCGGTAGTAATCACGTTGGCGACATCGTTATAGATATCGTTGGTGTTGTTCGGGTCAAAGCTGGAGCTGAAGGTCCGCGCCACGTTATGTAGCTTGGTGCCGGCGGGCAGGAACTGGCTGGCCGCTACCGAGATGGTTAAGACCTTCGTCTGGCCCACGGCAATATCGCCCAGGTTACAGACTACTTCGGTGGTGCAGAAAATCGGCTTGGTATCGATGGTCACACCGGCGGGCAGGATATCCTGCACCAGCACGCCGTGGGCGTCGCTGGGGCCGGTATTGGTGACGCGGATGGTATAGGTGATATTCTGGCCGGCCGTCACAGGCTCGGGCGTATGGCTCTTGAAGACCGCCAGGTCGGCAAAGCTGGCCGGCGTGACGAAGGCGCAGGCCTGGTTATTTGCCCGGTTGGGATCGGGGGTCACCGCGTTCACTTCGGCGCAGTTGCGGATCGGGTTGAAAGGCGAGGCAATGTTCTGGTTCGCCTTGACCACGACCTCGATGGTAGCCCGCCCGTTAGCCGCCAGGGTGGCGAGGGTGCAGGTCAGGTTATTGCCAGCCGGGGGGGGACAAATAAAGGCGGGCGTGGAGGTCGATGTGGCCGAGACAAAAGTCACTTCCGGCGGCAGAAGATCAGTTACGGTAACGGTGCGCGCGTCGGAAGGACCGAAGTTATCGACCACCAAGGTATAGGTGAAGTTCGTGCCCGCCACGATGGTCGCAACCGGATTGGCCAACTTGGTCATGGTCAGTTCGGCGCTGCCCAGGACTGTGGTGATCTGGGTGGCGGTGTTGGAGTGCGGATCAGGGTTCGGTTCGGGCGCACTGCTGGCAGTGGTGACGGAATTCGTAAAATTACCCGGCGCCACACTGCTGGCGATATCTACGTTGACCAGGAAATTCCTCGAGCCGTTGGCCGGGATGGTGCCCAGGTTACAGTTGAAGCCCGGGGCGCCGGCCGTACAGTTCTCGGTGCTGCCGGCAAAGGTGAAGCCGGCCGGCAACGTATCCGCCACGGTGACACTCGGAGCATCGGAGGGACCGCGGTTGATGACGGTGATGGCATAGGCGATGCGCGAGCCGGCGGTAGCCGGGTCGGGTACGTCTAACTTGGTAATCTCCAGGTCGGCTTGCCGGTCGATCGTGGTTTGGGCAGTAGCTACCGCACTACCGGAGCGGCTGGTGACTAAGACATTGTTGGTGTACGTACCGGGGATGGCGCTGGCCGCGGCCACCAGGTTAATCGTCCCGGTGACCGTGGCGCCCGGCGCCAGGGCGCCGATGGTACAATCGATCTGGCCGTTGCCCACCCCGATGGTACAACTGGGGAAGGGCGAGAAAGGCGGCGAAGCCAGGCTGACGTTCAGTACCAGGAAGGTCGTCGTGGGTATGGTATCGTGGAAGATGGTGTCAAAAGCCGTGGACGGCCCAGCGTTTCTGATCACGATATCGTAGTGGAACAGGTCACCGGCGTGTACCGTTGCCGGCACGCTGGTCTTGGTCATCGACAGGGCGGAAGAGCCCACCACGGTGGTCGTGACTTGGTCAGAATTATTGCTGTTATCGGGATCGAAAGTATTACTCAAGACCTGCGCCTGGTTGGACAGGGTAGCGCCGGTGGCCGGGTCGATGGGAATACTGGGATCGACCTGGAAGGTGACGTCAACCTGGCGGAAGCCAGCGTTGGCGATGGTACCCAGGTTACAGGTAGCCGGGGTAATCGGCGTGTTGCCCGGTATACAAGACCCGGCGCCGCCGCTGATGGCGCCGAAGGTCACGTTCCGCGCAAAAGCCGGCAGCGTATCTACCAGGATCACGCCTTCGGCGGAGGAAGGGCCATTGTTGTCGACCCTAAGCCGATAGGTGACATTGCCGCCGGCGGTGAGGTTGCCGGCCGGGCTCTGCTTGGTCTTGGTCACGGCCAAATCGGCCACGGCGGAAACGACGGTGAACGTCTGGGCGCTGTTGTTGAAGGTCACCGGATCGGGATCAGTAGTCGTAACCTGAGCCGTGTTGTTGATGATGGCATCAACATTGGAGGTCACGCTCACATCGATAGTAATGCGCTCGTTCGGTGTCATGGTGCCTAGTGCGCAGCTTAGATGGCGCTGCGCGCCAGCCCCGGTCACAGTACAACCCGGCGCCGAATTCAAGGTCACATTCTGTGAAGAGAGAATATCATCTTCGATGGTCACATTACGGGCATTCGACGGGCCATAGTTATCTACCACGAGCTTGTAGGTAAAGGGCTGCCCGGCGCGGGCCTGTTGGGCGCCGATTTTGGTGATGGCCACGTCGGCCGAAGCGCCCACGTTCACGGCATAGTTCGAATCTATCGCTAAGTCGCCGCGGGCCTGGAAAAAGGTGTTCAGATCTCGGGATAAATCCGTGCCTCCCACCCAACCGGGAGGGATATTATAGAGAATATAGAAACCAAATTGATCGTTTGTCTCAATGGTGAAATTCGAACAGGTCTCTGCATTGTTTGGCAGGTCCGGCGTACAATTACCGACTGGAATAGAGAAGCCTGGCCCTGTGCCCAACGCAGAGGGGAGACCACCGCTGCCGGTAAAAATCTTGGCAGTATCAAAATGCTTGCTAGCTTGGAAACCCTGGACCTGCACCCGGACCAGGATCGGTTTTCCGGCCGTTGCAAAAACCGGAGGGTCAGCACTCCAGATTATTTGGAATAAATTTGTTTGAGCATGAACCTGGGTAGCGGGCTGCGCCTGCCCCACTAAAACAAGCAGAGCCAGGGAAGCCAAAAATAGCATCTTTGACATCGTGCGACGCGATGGTAGATGCGGCTTCCACTGGCCCAAAATCTTCCGGGTGGCAGATACGGAATCAGCGACTTGAGAAAACAACTTCGATTTACCGGATGAGGGGATCATGAACGGTGGCCTCCTTTAATGCCAAATGGGACTCAGCACCACGCCAGGACGGGAGGTGCTTCGTGCTGCCAGAACGCGAGAAAACGCTACTAGATACGGTCTGCTGAGGTGAATTTCTCATGCCAATCTCATCTTCGCATCCACAATAGCCAGGACAGAAGAATATAGGGACATAGTTATAGTATTTCGACGTGCTAGAACGAAAGTTGTAGGGAAAAGATACGGCCAGTTCTCACGAAATTCTCATATTGGGGAGGGAAAATGCTGACAGCGGATTATTGGAACAGATTGAACGGATTAAGGAGATACTCGTGCCACTCAGAATCGGTTCACTGTGCTTTAAAGCAATCCCAGGTATGTTATGATCTCTTCGGTGAAAGCGCGCAATATGGCCACGCGCTGCGGCAGGGATTGGTAGACCTGGCGCGCATCAATACGCCAGTATAGATGCACCAGCAGGTTGCGGAAGCGGGCCATATCGGCCATAGACTCGGCTACCGCCGGCGACAGGATGCTGCCTGCCGTCAGGCTCTGAAATATGGTCGCATATTCCTCGGCCGGCTGCAGCCCCAGAGCGGCTATGAGATGGTGGCCGATATTCAGGCAGGCTTCACAGGCGGTCTGTAAACGGCACTCGACGATATCCTGGCTATCGCTATCGGCCAGGTAAGCGGTTTCCGTAAGCTGCATTTTACTTTCCAGCTTGTGCAAGTCCAGATCTAGACGGTGAAGCTGCTCCAGAATTTTTTCATGGTTAACCACCTGTAGACAAGCTTGTTTCAGACGGCGGCTTTCCGGGTAGAGAGCGAAGATACGCTCACGAAATGCCTGCAAAGCCGGATGGTCCGATGGCGCCAACAATCTGCCCTGGGTCAACACTGCGAAGGCTATAGTGGCAGGCGCCTCGCGTAGATTGATGAGGCTAAAATCGTCGCTTGCCAGAATGTGACTTAAACGCAGGTAGAGGCTGACATCCAGATCATGCATCTCCCGCTGAGACAGGCTGTTCAGAGGCAGATACGCCAAATCGAGGTCACTCAGGGGTGTAGTCTGCCCGGTGGCGTAGGAACCAAAGAGAAAGAGCGCCAGGTCGCCGGCGCACTCAGCTGCCAGGGCTGCTACCTGACCCAGCCTCTCTGCATAAGCTACTTTACTTTCTTGCAGTTTGCGCACCATGTCTCACTCTTGCTGTTTGCCTTCATTATACCACCAGGCCAATCGCAACTTAATGGATTTCCTGGTCGCATGTGCGCCCAATGCGAGCGAGACGCTTGCCGAACGGAGTTCGGGGCGCTCCCAGGGCGGTTCTGTAGAGCGACGGCCTAATTAGATGCGATTGCCCTGATTATACCACACATCCGGCACAAGTTGATCTAACGGAATATTTGTTCTATATTTACAGATTGACTGGTTCGCCGGCCGGTTGTAAAGTATGCCGGCACTGCAGTTAACCTTCAACCTGCTAACCGCCCATCCTTGGGATGGGGGCCAACTTGCAACTATGTATGAGGAAGGATGCGCGGTGGAAAAAGCCACCCCGATGTTACAGCAGTACCGCCAATTGAAGAGCCAGTACCCGGATGCTATCCTGCTCTTTCGCCTGGGTGATTTCTACGAAATGTTCGAGCAGGACGCCCAGATGGTCTCGCGGGAATTGGGTCTGACCCTCACCAGCCGCCAATTCGCCAAGCGTTCCGACGCCGAAGTGCGGCTGCCGATGTGCGGCGTGCCCTACCAGCATGTCACCTCCTATATCGGCAAACTGATCGACCGGGGCCATAAAGTGGCGCTCGTCGAGCAAACCGAGGACGCCAGGAAGGTGAAGCGCCTGGTGCGGCGGGAAGTGGTGCGGGTGATCACGCCCGGCACGGTGGTGGAAGATGCCCTGCTGCGCGGCAAAAATGAAAATTACCTGGCAGCCATTGTCTCCGCGGCCACAACGGCCGGCGCGGCAGAATACGGCCTGGCTGTGATCGACCTGGCTACCGGAGAATTTGGCGTCACGCAGATCGGCGGGCCCGAGGCCGCCAACCGCCTGTGGGAGGAACTGCACCGGCTGCGTCCCAGCGAATATGTGCTGCCCGCGAACCTGCTGGCAGAGGTGGAATTTACCTCCCGCTTGCAAGCTATTCGCCAAGCTGACGGGCGCGTCAGCACGCGCCTCTCCCCTGTTCCCGCCCCTCCCGGCGCAGCGGCGGCAATCCGCGAAAACTCTAGACACGCTGCGCTGGACGCCGAATTTGCGCGGCAGGTTTTATTGGACCATTTGCAGGTTGTGAGTTTAGAAGCTTTCGGCTGCGAACACCTGCCCCTGGCCCAGAAAGCGGCCGGAATGGCGCTCTATTACCTCAAGGCCAACCAGATCTCCGACCTGGCCCACCTGAAGCAGTTATGGACCTACGACCTTTCCGAGTACATGTACCTGGATGAGGTGACGCGGCGCAACCTGGAGCTGACGCATACGCTGCGGGAGGGGCATACGCAGGGCAGCCTGTTTAGTGTGCTGAACCAGACGGTCACCGCCATGGGCGCCCGCCTGTTGCGCCGCTGGCTGGCCCAACCGCTGCTGGACCTGGCGCAGATCCGTAAGCGGCAACAGGCCGTGGCCGAATTGGTACAGGGCAGCAGCAGCGCCCCGTTCTTCCGCGCCGAGCTGCGCCGCACTTTGGATGGCTTGTATGATATGGAGCGGCTGGTGGGACGCATCGGTTTCGGAAATGCCAATGCGCGGGATTTGATGGCGCTGCACCAATCGCTGGAGCGCTTGCCGGCCATCCGCAAATTGTTGGCCCAGGCCCAGGCCCCCCGGTTGGTGGAGCTGCACCTGGCGCTGGATGAATTGCAGGATGTCTCGCAAGGGATCGGGCGCGCGATTGTCGATACCCCCCCTATCCTGGTGCGGGAGGGCGGCCTAATCCGGCCGGGCTTCTGCGCCGAATTGGATGAGCTGCAGCAGGTGATCAAAACAGGACGCCAATGGCTGGCAGAGTTCGAGAGCCAGGAGCGGCAGCGCACCGGGGTTAAAAGCCTGCGGGTGCGCTATAATGAGGTCTTCGGCTTCTTTATCGAAGTGGCGCGCAGCCAGGGAAACGCGCTGCCGCCGGAATATGAACGGCGCGCTACTATCAGCCACGCGGAACGCTTCACCGTGCCCCCATTGAAGGCGCGGGAAGAGCAGATTCTGGCCGCCGAGGAGCGCATCAATGACCTGGAATATACCTTGTTCAGCCAAATCCGCGGCGATGTGGCATCCCAGTCTGGCCGGATTCAGGCGACTACCCGCATCCTGGCGGAATTGGACTGCCTGGGGAGCCTGGCGGAAGTGGCCGCCGAACAAAGGTATACCTGCCCGCAAATAGACGACTCCGGTATCATCGAGATTTTCGAGGGGCGCCACCCGGTAGTGGAGCGCAAACAGCCATCGGCGGGGATGGCCGCGTCCTTGGGCAGCAATTTACCCTTCGACATAGACCAGGATGGGCTGGACAGCCGGCGGCAACCCGAGGGATGGCTAGATACCCTGGGGGCAACACACCAGCCCTTCATACCCAATGATACCTATATGGACGGGGAAACACAACGGCTGATCATCCTGACCGGCCCCAACATGTCAGGCAAGAGCGTCTACGTGCGCCAGGTGGCGCTGATCGTCTTGTTGGCGCATGTGGGCAGCTTCGTACCGGCGCGCCAGGCGCGCATCGGCTTGACCGACCGGATCTTCGCCCGCGTCGGAGCCTCCGATGATATCTCTCAGGGACATTCGACCTTTCTGGTGGAGATGAGCGAGACCAGCCATATCCTACGCCATGCCACAAGCCGTAGCCTGGTAATTCTAGACGAAGTGGGGCGCGGCACCAGCACCTATGACGGCCTGAGCCTGGCCTGGGCGGTGGCAGAATATCTCCACGACCAGGTAGCGGCGCGGGTGCTCTTCGCGACCCACTACCACGAACTGACCGGCCTGGAAGAAGCGCTGGAAGGCGCGCGCAACTATAGTATGGCAGTGCGCGAAGAGGACGGCCCAACCGGGTCGGGCACAGTAACTTTCTTGCGCCGGGTGATCCCTGGTGGGACGGATCGCAGCTACGGTATCCATGTAGCCCGGCTGGCAGGATTGCCAGCCACGGTCATCGCCCGGGCGCGCCACCTGTTGGCCGGCTTTGAGCAGGACAGCCGGTCGCCAGCCCACCCCGGCGCTTCCCGCCGGGAACAGGATGATGCACCAGAGACGGAAAATCAGCAGGGGCAGGCAGCCATCCTCCCCCCCACGACGATCACACCTGCCAGAAAGCCAGCCGACAGACGGGCCCTGTTTAGCGAATATCCTATCCTGGCGGATCTGCTCCGGCTGGACGTGGCCAATCTGACGCCGGTGCAGGCTTTAGTGGCCCTCAACGATTTACAGTACCGGCTACGCCAGCAGGCCTTTAATCCGGTCGATGATAGAGGGGATGAATCCTGATATGAAACTGCATCCCCTGTCGCCGGAGGTAGTACGCCAGATTGCCGCCGGTGAGATTATCGACCGGCCGGCCGCAATCGTGAAAGAGCTGATCGAAAATGCCCTGGATGCAGGCGCCACTATGATTCAGGTAGAGCTGCAAGACGGGGGCATGGGTTGGCTACGGGTCAGCGATAACGGCAGCGGCATGCGCCGGGAAGAGGTACCCCTGGCATTACAACGCCACACTACCAGCAAAATCCAAGATCTGGCAGATCTGCAACGCATCCGCACCCTGGGATTTCGCGGCGAAGCCCTGGCCAGCATTTGCGCCGTGGCTCAAGTAGAGCTGCTAACCCGCACCGACGACGAGCTGGAAGGCACAATAGCCCGGTCATTGCCATCCACCTGGACGGCGTCATCTAATGAAGTGGCGCCTCAACTTGAAACCCAAGCGGCGGTTCATACCATAGGGCCTCCCCTGACCCTACACCCGGCCGCCTCCCCCAGGGGCGCCAGCATTACGGTCAGCGCGCTATTTGCCCAGGTCCCTGTGCGGCGCAAGTTTCTTAAATCGCCGCTGCGGGAACAAGAGCTGGTGCATGAGACTCTGGTACGATATGCCTTATGTTATCCTGAGGTGGCGTTTCGCCTGGTATGCGACCGGCGGGAAGTGTTGCAGCTACCACCAGCATCCCAGTTACAACGTTGCGGAATGCTGTTGGGACAAGAAACCGTGGGAGAGATGGTGGAAATTTCCTATGAAGGCTTCGATTTACGCTTCCAGGGGCTGATCAGCCGCCCCACGCTGGCGCGGGCGGGGCGCGGCGGACAATTTTTCGCTATCAATCGCCGGCCGGTGCGGGGGGGCTTGCTTGCTGTGGCGCTGGAACGCCCCTACGCAGGGCGGTTGCCCCCTGGCCGGAATCCGCTGGCCCTGTTGTACCTGGACATGGACCCGACCCTGGTAGATGTGAATATTCATCCGCGCAAAACCGAAGTCCGCTATCTGCAAGAACGGGCCGTGTTCTGGGCGGTACAGCAGACAGTGGGGCAAGCCCTGGCGCAGTTTCCAAGCGGTACTCCGCTCGCGCCAGGAACAGAACCTCACCAGGGGGAAGATAGCCGTATCTGGCAGCTCTTCAATCAGGACCTGGTGGAACCCACGCTGATCCAGGAGGCTGCAGCGGCTTACAGCGGGGGCAATGCACTGCGCGCTATCGGCCAACTACACCAAAGCTATCTGCTGGCGCAGGATGCCCACGGTATGGTGGTGGCCGACCAACATGCGGCACATGAACAGATTCTGTATGAAAACTTACTGCGCAATCGCCAGACGTATGCTTTGTCACAAGCCTGGATCTGGGAGCTCAGCCAGCGGGAAGTGGAAGCGGTGCTCAACAGCCTGGGAGTGCTGGCCGACCTGGGATTCGATATTGAAGCGTTCGGTCCGGCCAGCCTGATGGTGCGGGGTATCCCGGCAGCCATTGCCGGTATTGCTATGGATCTGGCCCAGCGCGATGCAGCAGCAACCCCTGGCGGAGTTTCCCTGGCAGTCGCCGGTTTACCCTCTTTCCTGGAGGGTTTGCTGGCAGAATTACAACAGCGGCGCCAGGAACCGCCGGAAATATTACGCAGCCACGTGGCGGCGCGGTGCGCCTGCCTGGCAGCCGTCAAGGCCGGTGATCCGCTGGACTTGAGCCAGGTGCAGTTATTGTTAAACGATCTGGCGCGGATCTGGTCTCCTGCTACCTGCCCCCATGGCCGGCCGGCTATCTTTACCATCAGCCTGGCAGAACTAGAGCGGCGCTTTCTCAGAAGGTAATATATAAGGAGCAAAGGGTATGGCCCAACGGCACAAAGAACTTATGGAAGCCCTGGAACAGACAGCCGTTATTTAAGCGAAGAAATTATGGTGTACTATTTGTACCAGATTGCCGTCAGGATCGGCAACTGTGCCCCCCTCCCAGCGCCGGTTGCCATCTTCTAACACACGGACCGGCTGGACAACTTTGGCGCCGCGCCGGACAATGGCGTTGAACGTGGCGCGGGGGGACTCGGCGAAAAGATTCAGCACCAGACGTTGCGGCTCCCGGTTGGTTTCGTATACCTCGCGGCTCTCCTCTATAATCAAGAAAGGGCGATCTCCGGCGGCGAAGATCGATGTCTGGTTATGATGCATAATCTCTATCAGGCCCAGAACTTCGCCGTAGAACCGGCGCATAGATTCTACATTCCTGGAATGGATATACACGACATCAAAATTAGAAATCATTAGATCATAACTCTTATCCGGTCAAGCGAGCCCAGAGTAGCTCAGTGACGCGCCTGGTCCCCTGGTTCAGATGGCGCCGAAACGTGCTGAAAGGAACATCGGCCGCCTCAGAGGCGGCCTCCTGGGTTGGCGCCGGGAGGACATACGAATGGTACAGAGCCGTATAGAGCTTACGGTCTCGCGGACGGTGTTCCAGCGTATCAATACCTTCCATCATCATGCGCTGCAAATTCCGAGCTCGCTCCAGGGATGTCGCCACGATCTTACCCTGGGGAGCCATAGCCGGCAATTCAGCTAAAGGATTGTTCGCCAAAGCGGCAGGATGGGTCAGGTCACGCAATCCCTGTCGCACGGCCTGGGAGAACAGCTCGTAATCAGACATAACCGCGGGCAAACTCTGAGGAGATTCAGTCACCTGTGCCGCTACTTCGCGGTAAGCCAGCATATCCAGCCAGTCCATAGGGGACATGGCGCGCCAATCATGGCCAAACATCCCGTAGGCTTGTCCCCCTACTTCAAAATCTGCTTCGGGCAAGCGGCGCAATTCCGCATAGTGCATCACAGGAGTCCAGAATTCGGGGTCTGCAAAAACATAAAACGACCAGGCCAAACCCGGCGTGGTGAGAACATGCCGCACCATCTGGACAAAGACCACACTTTGGGTGGGACTCACTGCCTGATATATATCGCGGTCCATCCAGGCGCGGAATAAAGAAACACCGGCGGCGTTCTCTTGTAAGCGGGCGTTTTTCAGCACCACTTTCCAGGCGGCCGCTGCCGCCGGATCTGCCTGGATCAACTCGGGCGAAGCAGCATGTAAGGCAATGGTCAAAAGAAAACCTTGCACCTCGCCAGAAACATTCCGCAGCACCGTAAGCCCGTTGCGCTGTTCGGCCAGCCATTCAGAGATCAAATCGGCGCTGGCCTGGCCCTCGCGTTCCCTCACTATTTGGAGCACTGCCGGTACATCGGAAGGATATGCCACATCCGGCAAAAGACCGCTAGCCGTCCATTCGAAAAACGGCTGGACCATGGGGTTTTCGCGGTGCAGATAGATATAATCAAATAGAACTCGCTGCTGCTCCCGGCCGGTAGTCTCATTCAAGCGTTGAGCATAATACCGGCGGGCTCGATCGTGCAGCTCCTGATACCACTCCGGATTTCGCCAGCGCAAATCGGCCAGCAGCGTCTCCCGAGCCAGGTCATGAGGGAAAAGGCCCCGTGGACCAGCCTCAATAAAGGAAAGTCCCTGCAGCCAGCGAAAAAGCTCCAGCACATCCGGCATTTGCATAATGGCCTGCAGTAATCCCTCGGTCACATTTCGCACAATGGCACTGGTTTCCAATGCCGCCCGGTGAGCCGGGCTGGGCACCACTTCCACCAGACGCTGTAACAACACACGGACCACGTCAGGCGGAGGCGCTCCACCCTCAAAAGCCAACTCCTGGCGTTGGATGATAGTTTCGGCTACCAGGGAAAGGGCCAGGGGATGGCCGTGGGTAAACTCCAAGACGGCCTTATGTTGCTCCGCTGGGATATGCCGGCGGGTCAAATAGGCGCGGGATTCGCTTTCACTAAAATTCCCCAGGAAGATCTCCCGGCTGATGGCCTGCCAGGCCGGATCAGAGCGCCAACTTTCCGGCAGATCCTCCCGTCCGGCCATCACGATGAGTATTTCGTCGGGCAGGGCCGGGAAGAAGTCCTCCCTTAGCCAGCTTTCCAGCGGTGTCAGCAATTCGCAGGTATCTAGCAATAAGACCTGGCGACTCTGCCGAGCCTGCAACGCCGCTAAGGGATCGGAGACCTGCATGACACGACCCAAAGCATAGGTGAAAGCCTGGGTTGTAGGATCAAAATGATGGGCATCCAACATGTAGGCCGGGATGGTAGCCTCCTGGCACATATGGCGATATTCCTGTAACAACGAAGTTTTGCCAATTCCTCCCGAGCCGATAATACGGAAACAGGTACAGGGTAACATACCTGGGGGCGCCAGTAATGCTTCCTGGAACTGATCTTTATAGACCTGGCGACCGACAAACATGGCACGGCGTAGGGCTTCAAGGCGAGAGACAAGAGTCGTCATTTTGGATTTATCCCACAGCCACGAATCTCTATAACCGAATCTAACTTCAAGCTACGCAACCATTCACAAGCGTAGTAAACTCGTATGCTTACATCTTCTATGGGCAATTCTAAAATAGTATTACGGTTGCTGGTTAGTAATTGATTTGATGTCTCTACTGCGGTTGATTGTAGGCGCGAATCAGACAAAAGTCAACAATTTGAACCGCGCGTTTTGTTTGTAATCGACCGGCATCGCTGGTATAATACCGGCTTGCCCGAAATCCGTTGCCGATGTCACTTGCCGGAAGTCTCAACCAGACTAAAACCATGCCGCGACCCACTGTACCGGATAATTCCAGAAGTCCTTTGAAAATCATATTTCAGGGCACTTCTTCATATGATCCAAGGGCAATTACCATTACCCATGACAGCCGGGTAATGCAGGTATCGAAAACTATATATGTCTTCCTGCCTCCGGAATACCAGCAGACAACTACTAGAGGAACAGGTCTCGCCGGGCAAAATCAAACCGAGGCGCGGCGCTTTCCGGTGGTTTATTTTTTCCGAGGCCATGAAAGAGAATGGCTGAATATCAACGAAGACAGTTCGCGCCAGGGTCAGAATATCCTGGATGTTTACCTGGAATTGGCGCAAGCAGGCTTAATTACTCCTATGATCCTGGTTTTCCCCGGTATCTCCAGCACAGACAACTCCATTAATGGGATGTTGATTAATTTCAAAGATCCCGCTGCCGCCCGGTCTCATGCGGGAGTGGGGACCGGCAGGTTTGAAGATTACCTGCTGCAAGAGGTAATTCCCCTGGTTGACCGCCACTTTCGCACCGTACCGCAACGGGAAGCACGGGGGGTAGATGGTTTTTCCCTGGGTGGATATATGGCCACCAAGATTACAGCACAGTATCCGGAGAGCTTCAGTACCTGCGGCGCCTATGACGGGCTCTATTTTTATGCCACAGAAAATGGGCGATCAATTCGGAGCAATGATCCGGTACTGCGCATGCCCTTATTCCGGCCAGTTTTTGGCGATCCACCGGATTCCGAATATATAGCGGCCAACAATCCGCCCAACCTGATTTTGCGCGCCGAGACGCGTGAGGTGCAACGCATCCGCTGGTTTATCCAATATGGGCCTAAGCGCGCCGAGCCAAAGCACTCGAACTATTACCGGGGTGAGCACCTCTCGGAAATGTTACGTTGGCAGGGAGCCACGCCGCTTTTGGGACCTTTAGAAAATGGGGGCCATACGTGGGCTGATGCCGACCGCCACGCTAAAATGACGCTTTACTTGCATTCCGAAACATTTAAATCTAACGGTTTTTAAAGTAGGAGGCTATATCGTGGGAAATCAATGGGCACTGATTTTGGGAGCATCATCCGGTTTTGGCGGCGCCTGTTCGCGGGCATTGGCGCGGGCCGGCTATAATATCTGCGGCATACACCTGGATCTGAAACAGACGCTGCCGATGGCCAAGGAGGTGATCGCCGATGTGGAAGCGGCCGGAGTAAAAGCTTTATTCATTAATATGAACGCGGCAGATGAGGGCCGCCGTCAAAAAGCGCTGGACAAACTAGACGAGGAACTCAAAAGCACCGATCCCCGGGCGTATGTCCACGTCATGCTCCACTCGCTGGCCTTCGGCACTTTGCTCCCTTTTATCGCAGAAAAACCTGAAGATGCGATTAGCCCAACGCAGATGGATATGACCCTGAACGTCATGGGCCACAGCCTCGTCTACTGGGTACAGGACCTGGTACGCCGCGGCATGTTGACCCGCGGCAGCCGCGTCTTCTCTATGACCAGCGCCGGATCGCACCGGGTTTTCGTCGGATATGGCACCGTTTCTGCCGCCAAAGCAACTCTGGAAAGCCACACGCGCCAGCTTGCGCTGGAATTGGGTCCCCAGGGTATTTTGGTAAACTGCCTACAGGCGGGCGTGACCATCACACCGGCGCTACGCCGCATCCCTAACAGCGACATTCTGATATCTGAGGCTCTGCAACGTAACCCCGGAGGGCGCCTGACACGTCCTGAAGATGTGGCGACCGCATTGGTGACACTCTGTAATCCCGATTTGACTTGGATTTCCGGGACAATCCTCAAGGTTGATGGCGGAGAGGACAACGTCTGAGGTAAGCGGGATCGAACAATAACCTGGTAAAGACAAGCCCGCCAAAACTAGCGGGCTTGTCTATTATACCTATCCCTGAGCCAGGGGGATGGGCGTAAAAATCAGGATGAAGATGACTACCAACACCACGGCTAGAATCTGGCGGGGCAGATCAATACTGGTAAGCTCATTCAGCACGATAGCCTGGCGCCGCCCCAAAAAGTAGATCAGCACGGCCCAGAGCCACCAGCCCGGCCAAACCAACCCCAAAGCTAACAGAATAGCAATAATCAGATAGGTGAGATACTTAGAGCGCTCGCCCAGCAGGGCATGGACGATATGCCCACCATCGAGCTGCCCGGCTGGAATCAAATTCAGCGCCGTCACCAGTAAGCCGGCCCAGCCAGCAAAGGCCATGGGGTGAAGGGATACATCCATGTGACCATTTGGCAGAATTTGGCCAAAGAGGAGCAATTTGAGAAGCAGGTAGAGCAGTGAGTTCCCCTCTGCCAGGTACGGTCCCGTGGGCAGGGGTTGGACATGGGAAAGTAATAGACCGGCAATTAAAACCGGCACAGCCACTATCAGCCCCCCTAAAGGCCCGGCAGCAGCAATAGCGAAAAGCGCCTTCCGGTCGGAAGGCGGCGCCTTCATGGAAATAAAAGCTCCCATAGTGCCAAACAACCCTACCACGGGGAGGGGGATAAAGTATGGCAGACTCACGGGGGTGTTATAGAGACGGGCCATCAAGTAGTGGCCAAACTCGTGGCACAAAAGAATAGCCAGCAGAGGTAGAGAAAACTGTAGCCCGCCCAGAATATTTTGCAACAGGCCCTGGTTCGGCGCATAGGACATATCAAAGCCGCTAATCGTGACCGAGATAAGGGTAGCTATGAAAAGTATCACTGCCAGAACCACGTTGGGCCGGGCTTCCGGCAATGCCCCTGGAATCGCCAGGATCACCTGGTCCTGGCCATCACCGCGGAAAAATGGCGTATATCCTTCCCGGCGAAAGCGCTCTGCCACCAACTGATAAGCTCGTTCCGCAGGGATCTTCAACCGGCCGCGCAGCCGGACCGTGTGGGGCATGTAGGGCAGCCCCTCCAGGTTGAAGCCGGCAATTACCTGGCGTGGATCGACTTTGCCCCGGGCGGCCCGGGTGATCTCAGGCAGCTCGGTCACATCATAAACATCGAAGACATCCCGCACCAGGGTTACAAAATGATCGCCTTGATCCCAAGGGAGGGCCGGTGCGGCTTGCGTCCAGGGATGTATACTCGATTCGCTGCTCATTCGTTTACACTCAATCTTCCTTGCAAATATGGCCGGAATTAAGAGGTTTCCCACAGATAATACAGGTAGGTCGGCCCTGCAAAACCACAAGCCAGATACGGTTTACCAGAGCCTGAGCCGCCGCAAGGCCGATGGTTAGGACCACGTGAGGATAAACCATCTTCCCCGGAATATCCGTTATCTCGGGTAAACCATAAACTGTAAGAAGTAATCTGCGATCCTGATCAAGGCTCAACCCAACGTATTGGATAAGAAGCTGTTGGGCTGCCTCCAGTTCCGCCCCGTTGAATTGCGGCGGCACAAGATCCAAATTGGAGGTTGTTACACCCAATCGTCTCAAAATCTCCTGTAATCGTGTTACCAGGAGCAGAATCAATTCTTTTGGCAATCCCAGACGCAGACAACGGTTGCCTTCTTGGGCTACCAAAAAGAATTGCCGGAATCCCATTTCTCCCTGGACTTGCAGATCATAGGTGGCTTCTTCCTCGACACCTAGCGCTATCGTCTCGGTACGCATCACTGCTGGATTCACCCTGTAGTCTCGCTATTAAACCGCTTCAATATACCAATTATAGCCATAAACGCCGAGCAGGCCAAAAGCGTAAGAAATTTAGCGCTCGTGCAGTTAAAATCCATTGACGCTCTCAATTGATCGTGCTACACTTTCTGGCAAGACTCCACCGGGATATTCCTAGAAAGGATAGGAACTTTGCCTGACACTTTAATCGTGGCAGCATATCCGGCGATGCGCGCGGGATTACAGGTGATGGTAGAAGCCAATCCCGAAGCTCGGGTGTTGCGACAGGTTGCCAACCCCCATGAGATGGTGTTGGCTGCCCGAGACTTACACCCTGATGTAATTCTGTTAGATCCCGCTTCGTATGAAGCTGCTGCGCTGGAAGCCCTGTGGGAACTGCGTAAAGTTGCCCCCGAGAGTGGCGTAATTGTCTTTACCCCAGATGATACCGATGCCTTGACCTTAAATGCCTTACAAGCCGGAGCCCGTGGTTACTTATTGCGCCAGGCCACCTCTCAGGAGATTGGCCAGGCGATTAGAACAGTAGCGCAAGGCGGATTAGTGATGCATCCTATGGCCGCAGCAACTCTGCTACGTAAACTGAATGCTGCTACCAGCACAGCCGCAAAAACAGAGCGCGATCAACTATCCGCACGTCCCTCCCTCACCCAACGCGAGCTGGAAGTGTTACAGTTACTGGCGGAAGGGCTGAGCAATAAGATATTGGCCGCACGACTGAATATCAGTGAACACACGGTCAAATTCCACGTCAGCAGCATCATGCAAGAGTTGGGCGCCAGTAGCCGGACGGAAGCCGTGGCACTGGCAGCCCGCCAGGGATTGATCCTCCTCTAACATCCCTGTCTTAACTTTTATGTGTGTGTGAAATATGTGTGCATAGGGATTTCACACTGGGACACGTATGTGTGTGAGTGTGAAAGGTATACCTTTCACACTCACACACATACATACACCTGTTCCCCATATCGGATTCGGTTAATCCTCCAGGTTCAGAGTCTACTAGTCTTTTTTCCAGGTACCCTACTAGCCAACCTGGCGATGTCTGTTATCCCACATGGGTTTATACTAATTCCAATATTCTCGACATTTAGTCGAGTACTCTCAACAACCAGATGAAGTTCATCTTAGGGATTGTTTAGCACAGACAGGAGAAAATGATGTCCGAAAATATTTTACAAGGTCTTTCCGATGCCCTGGCGGGAACTGTTGACCGGGTCGGTCCATCCCTGGTACGGGTAGAAGGCCGGCCACGACAAGCTGCTACCGGCATCGTCTGGAGCACCGACGGTCTGATTGTAACCACCGATCATGTATTGGAACGCGAAGACCAAATTGTGATTGGCCTATCCGATGGCCGGGAGGGCCCGGCCCAGTTGGTAGGCCGTGATCCTAACACGGACCTGGCCGTGCTGAAGACAGATTTTGGCGATTTGATGCCCGCCACGTGGGCTGCATATGACAATGTGCGGATCGGAGAACTGGTGCTGGCACTGGGGCGGCCCGGGGCTACTCCTATGGCTACCATCGGCATAGTAAGCGCCAAGACGGATTTCGGCCGGCGGCAGAAGGCGTCCGGTTTTAGCCAGGGATTGATTCAGACTGACGTCACCATGTATCCCGGCTTTTCCGGCGGCGCCCTGGTCAATAGCCAGGGACAAGTTTTGGGGATCAACAGCTCGGCACTCGCGCGGGGTATTAGCCTGGCCATTCCCACGGAAACGGTGCGGCGGGTGGTTGAAGCGGTGCTCAGCGGTGGGCGGGTGCGGCGCGGATACCTGGGCGTTAGCGTCCAGCCGGTCCCGCTACCTCCTGCTCTGGCCGGCCGCCTGGGCCTGAACCAACCATCAGGACTGCTGGTAATGTCGACCGAGTCCGATGGGCCCGCTGAGCAGAGCGGCATCATTCTGGGAGATATTCTGGTAAATTTGGGTGGGCAGACTATTACCGATCTGGAAGACCTCCAGGCGGTGCTGGGAAGTAACCAGGTGGGCTCAACCGTAGCCGGGCGCATAGTACGCGGCGGGGAAATGCAACAACTTTCGATTGCCATTGGGGAAGCCAAGTAAAACCAGGAAGGTAGATGAAAAAGATGTCATTACCTGCAAATATTGCCAGTCAGTTTTCTGATGAAATAGCGGCCCTGGCGGAGCGCAGCCAGGCCGGGGTGGTAGTGATCCGCCGGTCCCAATCGGGTCGCGACGGGGGTGGCGCCGGTAGCGGAGTAGTATGGCATGCCAGTGGTCTGATTGCCACAAACCATCACGTGGTTGGAGGCGGGCCGGTTTCTGTCGCCTTCTACGATGGAACCAGTTATAAAACCATTGGTGCTAGTTGAGAAAAAGGTAGTCATGAGATACCCTTATGGTGGCGAAACCAAAAAGGAGAAATCTCATGACTACAGACGACATTATCGTACACATTTTCTACCAGGTAGCGACTTCTTTGCCGGAGATGCCGCG
>SHYO01000112.1 GCA_009692745.1 Chloroflexota bacterium | reverse complement strand
GTTGCCTTCAGCACATATTTGACCTGGTCCGGTGTGAGAGTGGGTTTGGCCTGTAACAATAAAGCCACGGCTCCGCTCACCATAGGAGCGGCCATGGAAGTACCCGACATCTTGAAATAGGTCGTATTGATCCGGTTAACAGGATGGGCCATACCGATTTTCAGTACATTATTTTCCGGCAAATAACCGATGATATTCTTCCCCGGCGCCACCAGGTCAGGCTTTACCGCACCGGCCGGAGTGACACCGTAAGCCGAGAAGGAGGCCACCGCATCATCCAGCAGAGTAGCAGTCCCTTTGTCATCGGTGGCTCCCACGGTAATCACAAAAGGATCATTGGCGGGGGGATACAACGTCGAAGTTCCGTTATTCCCGGCAGACACCACCACTACAATCTTGTTGAACCACAGGATTTCGAGGGCTGCATCCAACGGGCTGGTATGGTACGATTGCGCCATAGTTGAGTTGAGCGAGAGGTTTACGACGCGAATGTTATACTTCTGCTTATTCTGCAGGATCCATTGCAACGCGCCCACCACGGCGGATTCAGTCGATCCCCCATTGTCGTCGCTTACCCGTACATTCAAAAGGTTCGTTTTGGGGGCTACCCCGATATATTTCCCCTGGGAATTGGCGCCATTCCCGGCCACAATCCCGGCCACAAAGGTACCATGACCAAAAAGATCCTTAGCGTCATGGTAGGCTTGGTTGAAATTGACGCTCTTCTTGATACGTCCCTTCAGATCCCCCGTTGTGGCTACGCCGCTATCCACCACCGCTACGGTCACATTCTTACCCTGCACATAATTGGCCGTATTCCACAACTGGCTGGCGCCGATCACGCTGTTGTAAACATTTAGCTGCTGGCTGGCATCGACCGGAGCATCAGGTGTGGGAGAAGAAGTGTCCGTATTTCCGCTCGGATCATTACCCGGGATACTGGTCACCCGCAGCCCGATCGCGTCATAATACAGATAATCGGCCTTGCCGAATTTGCCCTGATCGACAATCACCTCTATGCCATTGTCAAAATCAGACCATTGCCAGCTCCGCGTACTGGTCATATCCACATAAACCGTGCCGGCATTGGCGGCGCCGATAAAGGTGTCGAAAGCATGATGGTTAAGCGTCACTGAAGAGCCTTTCACACCGCCCACCGCTATGGTTAGCTTGGGATCATCTCCGGAATTCAGTGTAACTGGAGCATAAGCCCGCAGCACCACTTCAACTTTACTAATCGCGTTCCCCGGCGTAATTTCGGCCTCGAAATCGGCAAAAGAGCCAACCACATTGCCACCGTAACCGTAGGTAGCATTGGGCCCTATGGTTGAATCCACCATCGCCGTCGCATTGGTAAAACCATTTACCACGACACTGCCAACAGTAGAGGCCCAGGAGACAAACGTTGCAGGAGCAACCGATTGGCTTACCGGCGCATCCAGCGAGACCCAACGCACCCCCTCAGTTTTCGCCAATTCTGGTACTGCCCCAGCCGGAATTTCCGCTACGAAAGCATTAATAATAGAGAGATCATTGGTCACCAGGCCCCCCAATCCGGTCACCAGCTCCTCCACACTCTGATCGCGCACCTGCTTCTGCACGATCACCGCCACCCGCGCCCCTGGCTGCGCCGCCGCCATCTGCAGCAGCGCCGCCTGGGCCCGTATCGGTTTGGCCAGCGCAGCGGGCGAGGCTACCGCCAACAGCAGCAGGCTCAACAATACCAAGGGTATTCTGAGCTGCCGCCCCCAGTTGATCGACTTGACCTGATTCTTACTGTACTCCATCATGTTGTGCTTCCTGACCTGCTATCTGCCCGGATAAATACAAACTGCCCTTCCTCTAAATAGCAGGAAGGGCAGTTGCGGGAGTCCCGTGAAAGCGCTGAGCAAACCCGGGGCCGGCCAGGGTGTCTTACCACCCTGACCTGACTGACCTTCCTGCGGAGTACGGCAAGGCATAAAAAACCCGACTCTTTGCGAGTCGGGTTGCCATACTCCACGTTTCAAGTCGGCAACCCGGCTATCCTGGTAAAATCCCAAGGACCCGTAGCTTTGCGTCCCCACCTCACGATGGGTTTGCTCTTTTCGCTTTGAAATTCAACTTCTAATATGTAACTGCTTTTATTATACCAGGATAATCCCTGGTGTCAATATTGATTGCGTTAAGGAAAGGGGAATATATTAATCGGTGAATTTTATTCATGAATTTTGCTTAAACATGAGGAGGGGGAACTGTTTTTCGCCCCATCCTTACCAAAAGAAACCTGGTTAAGCAGACTTAATCCGATAAAAGCACCCTGTGTAGATGAGAAAAGATCATATTTTCAAGAATTATCCACATTTCTTGTTGCCCTATTTTTGCCCTCTACAAAGAACAAAGTGGGGCGCATACTTCACTTAAGGCCAGAAATTTTCAGCGAAACCTGGTAATAGCATTATTATAATGATAGACCGTCAGGAAATCGTCAGGAGACGCGGCAATATTTCATCGTGAGGAGAATTCCCGGCCCCATCCGCCACCAAATACAGATAAATTGGTTCCCAATAGTCTTAATTTTGCCGCAGATTCTCCCCGAATTTTGACCATTCTTACCATCAAGTTTTGACCATTCTGGATTATGATTAAGTATCATCTACTGGAGGAAGATATGAATCGAACCCAAGTCACTCTTGATGCCAATGAGGCTGTAGCCCGCATTGCCTATAAGCTCAGTGAAGTGGTGGCCATTTATCCCATCACCCCATCCACCGCCATGGGCGAAGCTGCCGACGCCTGGTCGGCCATCAAACAACCGAACCTATGGGGTACGGTCCCGGCTGTAGCCGAGATGCAATCCGAAGGCGGCGCCGCCGGGGCAGTCCACGGCGCGCTGCAGACCGGCGCGCTGACCACCACCTTTACCGCCTCCCAGGGTCTCTTATTGATGATCCCGAATATGTATAAGATAGCAGGTGAGCTGACGGCCACCGTCTTTCACGTGGCAGCCCGCTCCCTGGCAGCCCAGGGTTTATCGATCTTCTGCGATCACTCCGATGTGATGGCCACCCGCGCCACCGGTTTTGCCATGCTGGCGTCCAACTCGGTGCAGGAAGCGCAGGATATGGCCTTGATTGCTCACAGCGCCACCTTGGGCACGCGGCTGCCCTTCCTGCACTTCTTCGACGGCTTGCGTACATCCCACGAGATCAATAAGATCGAACAGCTAACGGAAGCCGATCTGCGCAAGGGCATGGAGCAGCAGAAGTTGGCGGTGCAATCCGGCTCCTGGCCGCTCTACCGGTACAATCCAGCTTTGGCGGCGGAGGGCAAGAACCCGCTGGTGATAGATTCCAAAGAACCCAGTATCCCCCTGGAAAAATATGTGTACAACGAGACTCGCTACCGCATGTTGCAGCAGAGCGACGAAGCGCGGGCCGAAATTTTGATCAAAGAGGCGCAACAAGACGTCAAAAGCCGGTGGAACCTCCTCCATCAGATGGCGACGATGCATGGAGCAGAGAAACATACTGGCGACGCAGGACATTAGCTGAGAGGTTGCGGCGGTGGGGCCCCCCCCTCACCGCCGCCCTACCACTTTTAGAGTAAGGAGCGCACCTATGATTGACCTGACGACGAGCTATATGGGACTCGAGCTGAAAAACCCGCTGGTGGTTTCGGCTTCGCCTCTGTCGAAGAAACTTGACCTGGTGCGGCGCCTGGAAGATAACGGCGCCGCGGCAATCGTGATGTATTCGCTCTTTGAGGAGCAAATCACTCACGAAAGCCGTGAATTGGACCATTACCTGCACCTGGGCAGCGAAGCTTCCGCCGAGGCCCTGACCTATTTTCCCGATATGGACACGTATAATATCGGGCCGGAATCGTACCTGGAGCACATAAGCGCGGCTAAACGGGCGGTAGATATTCCCATTATCGGCAGCTTGAACGGCATTTCCACCGGCGGATGGATCGAGTATGCCCAGAAGATTGAGGATGCCGGAGCTGATGCCCTGGAGCTCAATATCTACTACATCGCCACCGATCCTGACCTGAGCAGCGCCGAGCTGGAAGAAGCCTATACCCGCCTGGTGCGGGACATCCGGGCCGAAATCCGCATCTCGGTAGCTGTGAAGCTCAGCCCCTTCTTTACGGCCATGCCGCATATGGCGCGGCGCCTGGCCGGCGCCGGGGCTGACGCCCTGGTGCTCTTCAATCGCTTTTACCAACCGGATTTTGATCTGGAAACGCTCGAAGTTGTACCTAACTTGAGGCTTAGCAGCTCCGACGAATTGCGCCTCCCGCTGCGCTGGATCGCTATCCTGTACGGGCGGGTCAACCTGGACTTCGCCTTGACCAGCGGTGTCCACAACGCCGAAGATGTCCTCAAAGCGATGATGGCCGGGGCGAATGTCGCGATGCTGGCGTCCGAGTTAATCGCCCGCGGGCCGCAGCGCCTGACCGCCATCCTGCGCGACCTGCGTGAGTGGATGGAAGCGTACGAGTACGCATCTATATCCCAGATGCGCGGCAGTATGAGCCAGCGCGCCGTGGCGGAGCCGGCGGCCTTCGAGCGCGCCAATTATATGAAGGCGTTGAGCTCTTTATAAAACCACCAGTCATCAGAACGGAGGCTGCATGTCGAACTCTTTAGAATTGCGAGACCTGGCGCCAGAGCCGGCCGAGGAGTGGCGCCGCATGCTGGCTTTTGTAGGCTGGAATCAGCACGATAGGCTGGCGGCGAGCCAATCTATTGAGACCCTCTTTCGCAGAGGACCAGAGCTGGTCGCCCAGACATATGATTATCTTCTGCATATACCGGAAACAGCCGCGATCCTCGGTTGGGAACAGAGCGGCGACCAAAGTCACCTGGCAGAGCGGCGGCGCTTTTTCACTGTCTGGTTGGCGCGCACTCTGGGACTGGACAGCAGTGATGAGTTTGCCTATTACCTTTTCCGAGCCGGAAAATACCACGCCGGCCACGGGCCTCGCCAAATCCACACGCCACCGGCCTATGTAACCGGATCCATCGGCCTGGTCCTGGCGGCCTTCTCCCAGTTCATGGTCGAAGCCGGCTTACCCTCACAGATCATGGGAGCATCTATGGCTGCCTGGAATAAGTATCTGGCTGTGCAGCTCAACCAGATGCTCCTGGGATATCATGTAGCTCAGGTGCTGGACCAGGGAAGTATACCTATCCGTTGCACCCTCTTCGGCCGGCTCCGTGCCCAATTACATACCCGGCAACTCTTGATCCATATCCCGCAAGGTGCGCAGGTGCGAGATCTCCTGCAGAAATTCTTTGACTACTTCCCGCAGATCAGGCCCGATGCCCTGGAACGGGTTTGGACTGCCGAGGAAAAGTCGGATTCTCTTTGGACCGCAGTGGTCCCTACGTATATCCCGCGATCTGGCTGGCGCGTCCTCCTGAATGGCCGGGATCTTAGCTACTCCGGCGGCTTTGTCGTTCCGCTACAGATCGGTGATCAGATAGCGATTTTCCCGCCGGGGCGATGAAGAACCAGGGCAGAAGAAATAAATAGTTTGACTTACACCAGTTGGCCAATCCCCTTTAATCAAATAAACCTCTAGCTGTTTCTTGTTATTTCCTATTATTTCCTATTATTTCATCTTGTTATTTTGTAATATATGATGTAAAATAGGACAGATCATGGTAAAGATGCATGAATGACGATGCATCTTTGTCCACGTAGTATCGGTCACCGCCCAGGCATCTATTTAAATCAAGAATGAAAAAATTTATCCCTTTAACGCATTCTTAATGACAGGGATATAACTTCTTCAGAATTGAGGGATCACCTATGCCAGCACAGAATAAACGGCAGACATCCAAAATCAGCCTAATGTATGTGGTGATTCCTTTAGCGTTGATCATTTCAATGTTATCCGGCTCAAAGGCCTTCGCAGACTTCCTCGATCTGTGCAACGATAATAACGAAAATGGCTATGTTGGCACCGATTTTCAGGAAGGTTTCATGGTCGCTGCCATTTTGCAAGGACCGGCCGATTACTATCCGATGGATATTCGCGGCATCAAATTTGTGTTGGGCAGGCCCAACGGGTATGACGATACAGTCCACGTGCGGGCGCATCTTTATAGTATCGACGACAACAACCGGCCCGCAGCTTTGTTGTCCTCTTCGGATACGATGACCGTCACTTTTGCACCCAACAGCCGCACGGACGAGAAGCTTGCTTTATTAAAACCTAACATCACCATTGCCACCCCGGGCCCTTTTGCTGTGGTGCTTGAATATAAGAGCGGCCAGGAATACCAAACGCCCGGTCTTGTGACAGACACCCAACAGGACATCCCACCTGGCAAGAACTTTTACAGCCGGGACGGCGGCGCTCATTGGATTGAACATTATGACTATTGGCGCAAACAGCCCCCCAGCCTGGTAGGATATAACCGTATCTGGGCTTGGGTAGAATCCCGTGTCATTGTCCCTAAAGTTACCCATACACCTACCCTGCCGGTGGTCCCTACCTTTACCGCTATAGCAACTGCCACGCCCTTTCCCACCGCTACCGCTACGCCCACAGCCACACCTACCCCGCAGAAGGTCTCCACCTTTACCCCTACTTCTACAGCGACGGCCACGCCCTTTCCCACTGCTACCGTAACATCTATTATTCATACAAGACAAGTGTTTTTCCCCCAACTCGGCGCGGCAATACCGCGTCCGCCGGATCGCCCCACACTGCTGCAGATTGACAATCGGGATGAAGATAATGCCTACGAAGTGCATTACCTTTCCGGTCCCGGCTATTTCACTTACTTCCTGCAAGAAGCTACGGAGGCAGCTTTTTCGTCCCCGATCACCATCCAGATTAATAATGAAACCATCTATACGGCCACTAATCGGGCCCCTGGCACCTATTATTACTACGTCTATGCTATCAATATCGCCGGCCGCAGCCCGATGAGCACAGTACAAGCGGTAACTGTGCCGCCACCTACTACCTTGTGGGTCATCGATAACCAAACCAGGTATCCACTGTATATCGATATTGACGGAGGCGCTCCGATAGAAGTCCTTCCCGGACCCTTCGAGTGGCGCGTTCCTTCCGGTATACCCCGGATACATGTGCAGTCCCATTGTGGCGACAATATCTTAGCCATCAATTTCTTACCCTATACCCACACGTCAACCTATTTCTTTAGCTGCGGGCCTCTTTGAGCCCCTGTTGAGCGAGTCGGCCAGGTCTACCGTTCGTAGACAGCTCCTCGGAATTTTGACCAGGTTATCATAAACACTGGACTTTTTTTCAGTACCATTCTGTGGTAAAATCAAAGGTGTTCTATACGAGCATTGGTTGGTGCCGCGTCAGGCTTTCACCCAATCATATAGCCGTACACCTCCACGAGTAACTGGTCGGTTGAAAATTGGCGTCAGACTTTATCATATGATGAGGAGGATCACATTATGCAGCTTGGTGGATATGCGAATCGGATGGCCCGCGTAGATTTGTCCGCGGGAAAAGTTGGGTACGAACCGTTGAATGAAGAATGGGCCCGCAAGTATATCGGAGCGCGCGGGCTGGGGGTGCGGTATGTGATGGAAAACGGCCCGCAAGTTGATCCCCTTGGCCCGGAAAATATCCTGTGCTTTATGAACGGGCCGTTGACCGGAGGCGAGGCTAACATGAGCGGCCGCCTGGCCGTCGTTACGAAATCCCCGCTGACCGGCACCGTGACGGACAGCCACATGGGCGGCTGGTCGGCGGCCCGGCTGCGCTGGGCCGGCTTCGATGGCCTGCTCTTCACGGGCAAAGCCGCAAAACCGGTCTATGCCTACGTCCATGATGGCCAGGTGGAAATCCGGGACGCCTCAGACCTATGGGGCAAAGGCATCCACGAAACCATCAAGATCCTCCAGGGGCGCCACGGCAAAGCAGACCTGAGCGTGATGGCCATCGGACCGGCCGGCGAGCGCCTGGCGCGCTTCGGCGCCTGGATTAACGAAAATGACCGCGCCAGCGGCCGGGGCGGCACCGGAGCTGTTGGTGGCAGCAAGCACTTAAAGGCTATCGTGGTCAAAGCGGTGAAGAATATTCACCGCGCCGCCGACCGGGATGCCTGGAAAGTGGCCCACCAGCGCGCCCTCGCCACCATCATGGACGAGAAGAACGTCACCAGCCCGCGCAAGGGCGGCTTGTCGGTCTATGGCACGAACGTGCTGATGAATATTTCCAGCAATATGGGCGCTTTACCCACGCGCAACAGCATGGTTACCTCCTTCGGGGAAGACGCTGAGCTCCTCAGCGGTGAATATGTCAAAGAGCACATCCTGGTTGACGATCCAACCTGCCACGCCTGCCCTGTCGCCTGCAAAAAGGAGGTCGAGATTAAACAAGGCCCCTTCAAGGGACTGCACATGGAGAGCGTGGAATACGAGCCGGCCTGGTCTGTCGGCGCCAACTGCGGCAACAATGACATCGCCAGCGTCGCCAAGATGATTGACCAGTGCAACGACTATGGCTTGGATGCCATCGAGATCGGCCACTGCTTCTCCGTTCTGATGGAAGCCACTGAAAAGGGGTATGTCACCGGTGAGGATGCAATGCAGTGGGGCGATTACATGGCCATGGTCAAAGGTGTCGAGCAGATCGCCTTCCGTCAAGGCATCGGCGACATCCTGGCCGAAGGTCCGGCCCGCGCCGCTCAAAAGCTCGGCCATCCCGAATTAGCTATGACCGTCAAGGGACAGGCCATCGCGGCCTACGATCCCCGCGGCCTCAAAGGCATGGGCATCGCCTACGCTACCAGCAACCGGGGCGCCTGCCACTTGCGGGCATACACCCCTGCCAGCGAGCTGGGGCTGATCTCTTTCAAGACGGACCCGCTGGACTGGAAGGGCAAAGGGGAGCTGACCAAACTGCTGCAGGACCTGTCCGCCTTCTCCGACAGCCTGGACCTGTGCAAGTTCAGCCAATTCGCCGAGGGCGCCGAGGAATATGCTGCCCAATATTCGATAGTCACCGGCGTGCCCTTCACCGCCGATGAGGTGTTGTCGACCGGCGATCGCATCTACAACCTGGAGCGGCGCTATAATAACCTGGCCGGCTTCCGCGAGGGGAGCGATTATCTGCCGGAGCGCTTCCTGAACGAGCCCTCGACCATGCCGGGCTCCGAGGGGCAAGTTTGCGAGCTGCCGCAGATGTTAGAGGAGTACTATCACGTGCGCGGCTGGATCAACGGCGTCGTGCCGGATGCCAAGCTCAAGGAGCTAGGGGTTATTTAGGAACCGCATTGGATTCTAGCATATAACGGGTCCAAACAAGTATCGGGGTGGCGCAGGTCTGCGCCACCCCATTTTGTGACTCATATTACCCGCCGCCGCGCGCCAGCTTGGGCGCCAGCAGGGTCTGTAGCTGCGCCACAGCCGGTTCCGTGCCGGAAAACTCCAGCCTGACTTCGCCGACCCGCAGCGAGCCAATCCGGTAATCCTCTAATTGGGTGAGCGTGACCTGCCAGCCGGGACCGGTGACCTGGTTATCCGTCCCCGCCTGGCCCCCCAATTCCACCAGGTATTCCCGCAGCAACCAGAGGGGCATGGCGCGGATATCCGTGACGAAGGGGATCATTTAGCCGCCGCCTACCGCCGGAAAGAGGTTAATCGCATCTGTGGGCGCCAGGATCGTTTCCAACCCTTGCGCCAGGTAGGGAGCATCGCGGCCATTGACAAAAATATGCACATGGGGATAGAGTTTGCCGCTGGCATCCAACAGCTCGGCGCGCATCGGCGGGTAGGCGCTGATAATCTCCTGGATGAGGTCGCTGACGGTCAGCCCGTCGCGCAGGGGCAGGTCCACCGTTTTAGCGCCGGTGATCTGGCGGAGTGTAGCATAGAAATTGATTTTCATAGGTTTTAGGGAGAAAGCCTCTGTCCCACCGGTTGAAACCGGCGTCTGTGTGCCGAACCGGGTTCGGCTAATAATCCATTATTATGGGTTCCCAAAATACGAAATCAGCCACCCGTGTAAGAAGTATATTACAAAACACGGAAAGGTCAAAAGTTTTGATTGGCACTTGGGGTTACAAGGAGATGAAGAAATTACTTGGGCAATCATCGTTTCCGCTCCACCGGTTGAAACCGGCCCAGGATTTCAATCCGAGGGACCTCGGCAAATTCCGACCATTTCCTTAGACAAACAAGTGCGGCCGTGCTATAATGAGATGGAGCAATAAGGATCTTAAAGGTCCTATTCCTCATCATCCAATACGCCACAGCCTGGGGCTAGAAGACCGGTCACCTTACATGATAATTGCATCCCCCATGCTTACCGGCATACCTGCAACCACGAAGCAGTATCCTGACGCTAAGGAGCTCAACCCATCATGATCTCCGCTGACCTGACCTCACTCCTCGCCCTTTACCAGGGGCGCGGCCGGGAGGCATTGCTGCCTGTACTGTGGGATATCCACCATCACTATGGGTACGTTTCGGCTGAGGCTGCCCAAGTTATCGGCCATACCCTGCATGTTCCCCTCGCCGATATTTATGGCGTGATTGAATTTTACGCCATGTTCTACGACCGCCCTACCGGCAAGCGCATCATCCGGGTGTGCCAGGATCCCCTCTGTGCTCTGGTGGGGAGCGCTGATATCTGCCAGGCGCTCAGCGAACGTCTCCACATCGAGCCGGGCGAAACTACCGCCGATGGAGCGTATACCCTGGAACTGGCTCCCTGCCTGGGACAGTGCGATCACGCCCCGGCAGCCCTGGTCAATACCACGGCCCACGGTCACCTGCATTCTGATAGGCTGGATGACCTGCTGCAAAACACGCCTACCCCCTTAAAAACCCGCCTGGGCGGCATGCTGCGCATCGCATTGGCCAATGTAGGGCAGGTGGATCCCGCCAGCCTGCAGGATTACCGCGATAACGCCGGTTTCGCCGGGCTGTACAAAGCCTTAAGCATGTCGCCGGCCGAGATCATTAAAACCATCTCCGATTCCGGCCTGCTTGGTCGCGGCGGCGCCGCTTTCCCGGCCGGTCGCAAGTGGGAATTCACGGCCAAAGGCCCCGGCCAAACGCGCTACTTTATCGTGAATGGGGATGAGAGTGAGCCGGGGGCTTTTAAAGACCGGGTCTTGATGGAGGGCGACCCCTTCCGGATATTGGAAGGGCTGATGATCGGTTGCTATGCCATCGGCGCAACGCAAGGCTACATCTATATCCGCGGCGAGTATCAATTGCCCTATGAGCGGATACAACACGCGGTAGATCAGCTCTACGCCGCCGGTATGCTGGGAGCCAACGCCTTAGGTCCCGCCAAAGCCCTGGATATCGAAGTGCGACGCGGCGCAGGCGCTTATATCTGCGGCGAAGAGACCGCTCTCATGGAATCCATTGAAGGCAAGCGCGGCATGCCCCGACTGCGACCGCCCTTCCCTACCACCTACGGCCTTTTCGGCCAACCCACTGTGATCAACAACATCGAAACTGTCGCCAAAATTGCCCCCATTATGCTTCATGGCGCGGCGTTTTACCGGGGCTTGGGCACTTCCGATGCGGCGGGCTCGAAATTGTTCGCCGTCAGCGGCTGCGTGCGCCGCCCCGGCGTCTATGAAGTCGTATTTGGCGTACCCTTGCGCCATATCATCGAGGAGCTGGCCGGGGGCGCCCTCCCGGGCCGCACGATTCAAGCCGTGCTGACAGGCGGCGCGGCGGGGCGTTTCATGACGGCGGACCAGTTGGACACCCCCGTCAACTTCGATAGCTTCCGCCAGGCCGGCGGTTCCGTCGGCGCCGGCACCCTGATGGTTTTCGACGACGCGGTGGACCTGCGCCAGGTGTTAGCCCAGATCGCCCATTTCTTCGCCCATGAAAGCTGCGGCAAGTGCTACCCCTGCCAGATGGGCACGCAACGCCAGCTCGAGATCCTGCAGCGGCTGGCCCACCGCCAACCGGCCGCCGGTGACCGGGAGCGCTTAATCGACCTGGCGGCTACTATGACCGATAGTTCCATCTGCGGCCTGGGACAGACCGCCGCTATGGCAACCCTGAGCGCGATGGAGCGCTGGCCTGAGTTGTTGTTCGACGGAGATCGGAGAGAGAATGGATAACTCCCACCCCATGATTGAGCTGACCATCGATGGACAGACCGTCCAGGCGGCGCCCGGCAGCACGATCTTACAAGCCGCCCACAGCATTGGCATCGATATCCCGGTCATCTGTTATCACGAAGCCACGACGCCCAATGCGGTCTGCCGCATCTGCACCGTAGAAGTAACCGGCCAACGCACCCTGCTACCCGCCTGCGTGGCGCAGGTCGCCCCCGGTATGCAAGTCCAAACCCAATCGGAGCGGGCGCGCCGCAGCCGCAAAGTGATTTTGGAGCTGCTGGCCAGTACCGTCGACCTGGCAGAAGCCCCCGAGATACAGGCCCAGATGGCCGATTACCAGGCTGACCCGCAACGTTATGACGGTACACGGCGCGAAGCGGGATATTTCGATGATAATCCCTTCTATATCCGTGATTATGACAAGTGTATTTTGTGCTGGCGCTGTATGCAGGTCTGCGCCGACGACGCCCAGTATGTCAATGCCCTGACCTTGGGCGGCCGCGGCTTCGATTCCCACATTGCCACCTTCTACGACCAACCTATGCCGGACACCTCCTGCGTCTTTTGCGGCCAATGTCTGGGAGTTTGCCCCACCGGCGCGCTGAAACCCAAGCGTCAGGCACTGATGGAACAGGGCCAGCCCGAGGATGTCATCTGGTTGGCAACCCGCCCACCGCGGCGCAAGGAGCGTAAGCCATGATAGTTCCCGATAACATTGTGCGCAGCACCTGCCCGTACTGCGGCGTCGGCTGCCAGGTGGACATGCATATCAAAGATGACCGCATCTACCGCGTCACAGCCCCTTTCGACAGCGCCCCGAATTATGGCAATCTGTGCGTCAAAGGCCGCTTTGGCATGGACTTCGTGAACCACCCCCGCCGTCTCCGTACCCCCCTGATCCGCAAGGAGCTGGGAGGCCAGCGGCAGCCTGTCGGTTTGGATGGCTTTCGCCCGGCCACCTGGGAGGAAGCGCTGGATATGGCAGCCAGCCGGCTGGCGCAGTTGGTCACCCGCCGGGGGGGAGATGCCATCGGCACCTACGCCAGCGCCAAAGCCACCAACGAAGATAATTATGTCTTCCAAAAATTCGTGCGCGCCGTGCTGCACACCAACAACGTCGACCACTGCTCCCGCCTGTGCCACTCCGGCTCTGTCACCGGCCTGCAACTGGCGATCGGCTCTTCGGCCATGTCCAATAGCATCGCCGAGATGGAGCACCTGGACACCTTCATCGTCACCGGCTCCAACACCACCGAGACCCATCCGGTCATCAGCCTCTCCCTCAAGGCCGCCGTGCGCCGCCACGGCGCGAAGCTGATCGTCGTCGATCCGCGCCAGATTGAAATGGTCGATTTTGCCACCCTCTGGCTGCGCCAGCGCCCCGGCACCGATGTAGCCGTGTTCAGCGCGATGGCGCATGTGATCGTGCAGGAGGGCCTGGTAAACCGGGAGTTCCTCGCCGCTCGCACGGAGGGCTTCGAGGAATATAAGAGTACCTTGCAAGAGATGACTCCCGAATGGGCGGCCGGCGTCAGCGGCGTGCCAGCCGAGGATATCCGGCGCGCGGCGCGCATGTATGCCGAAGCCCAGGCCGCAGCCATTTACTGGGGCATGGGTATCAGCCAGAGCACCCACGGCACAGAGAATGCCCTCTGCCTGGCAAATCTGGCCTTGATGACCGGCCAGATCGGCCGGCCCGGCACAGGGCTAAATCCCTTGCGCGGCCAGAACAATGTGCAGGGCGCCTCGGATAGCGGCGCCCTGCCCCCCTTCCTGACCACCTACCAGCGGGTAGATGACCCCGCGGCGCGGCAGCGCTTCGAAGCCGCCTGGGGCGTGCCGCTATCCACGGTCCCCGGATTGACGGTGACGGAGATGGTAGATGGGGCCCTGGCCGGTGATATTAAAGGGATGTACATCATGGGAGAAAATCCCCTGCTCACCGAGCCTTACCTGAGCCACTCGCGCCATGCGATGGCGGAATTGGATTTTGTCCTCTTCCAGGATATCTTCCTGAATGAGACCGGTGAATACGCCGACGTAGTTTTACCGGCGCGCTCCTTCGCGGAAAAGGATGGCACCTTCGTCAACTCAGACCGGCGCGTGCAGCGCGGCAGGCAGGCAGTCGCCCCAGTAGGAGCATCCCGCGCCGATTGGGATATTACCTGCGACCTGGCGCGGCGTATCGAGCAAAAGCTGGGCCGCAATCGCTCAGCCGGCTTTGCCTACGATAATGCAGAAGAGATCTGGGATGAGATGCGCAGCGTGACCCCCGACTTCGGCGGTATCACTTACGAAAGGTTGGAACGCGAAGGCGGCGTACACTGGCCCTGCCCCTCCCTGGAGCACCCCGGCACGCCGTACCTGTTCGCAGATACCTTCCCGCGCGGTAAAGGCAAGTTTTGGCCGGTCACCTATGGCACGCTGTCCGAGTTGCCGGATGAGGAGTACCCTTTCGTGCTCAGCACCGGGCGTGTGCTGTATCACTGGCACGGCGGGACCCTATCGCGCCACTCTGTCCTGGACCAGATCTACCCGGAGGCAGTGGTAGAAATCCACCCGGATGACGCCCGCAGCTTGGCCATCGCAACCGGAGATTGGCTTGAGGTTGTCTCGCGCCGCGGCCACATTACCGCCAGAGCGCTGGTCACTGCCAGGTCGCCGGAAGGGGTCATCTTTATCCCCTTCCACTTCGCCGAGGCCGCCGCCAATGAGCTGACCCAAAATACCATCGATCCCCGCGCCAAGATCCCGGATTTCAAGCTGTGCGCCGTGCGCATCGCCCGCGCTGAAATCCCGGCGGACCGGAATGCATCGCCGATCCCCTTGACAGATCGGGGCGCCATCAAAGATCCGTTGAGTGTGCGCTAGAGACTCAACCCGTAAGCCGCCGCGCCTATCAGCCCCACATTCGAGTTGAGGATCACGTGGACCGGCATGCGAGTCAACACACTTGACAAGCGCCCTTTATCGGTAAAAGCCCGCATAAACCTGTCATCCTGCAGCGCCGGCAGGATATGATGGGGGATGCCCCCGGCCAGGTACACCCCGCCGGTCGACAAGATCTTGAGCGCCAGGTTTCCCGCTTCCCGGCCCAGGCTGTCGATAAAGATATCCAACGTGACCCGGCACAGCTCGCAGGGAGGCTGCTGGTTCAGCGCCGCATTCACGATGATGGGCGTCGGATCGGCGGCGCCGGCCAATTGAGAGGCCAGCCATGCAGGCTCCGGCGCGTGACCACTCTCTTTCAGGAAAGCATAGATATTCGGTAATCCGATTCCGGAACAGACCCATTCATAGCTGACGTGAGGGAAGCGTTTCAGCAGGTAGCGCAACATCTCTATCTGCAGGTCAGTACAGGGCGCATAATCTGTGTGGCCACCTTCGGAAGGATTGGCCCGGTAGCGAGAGCCATCCCACGTCAGGTAAGCTTCCCCCAGGCCGGTCCCTGGCGCAATCACCGCCATCGCTCCTTGAGCAGCAGCCTGCCCCTGGTTCAAAGTAATGAGGTCGGCGGATTCCATCAGGGGCACGGCATTAGCGATGGCCGCCAGGTCATTGAGCAGATGGACGGAAGGGATTTTGGTATCTGCGGCCAGTTGCTGCTCATCCAGCAGCCAGGGCAGGTTCGTGACGGTGGCTTTGCCGTTCATCACCGGCCCGGCCACGCCAATGCTGGCCCGGTCAATCGGAAAATCCACCTGCGATTGGAACTGCTGTACTACAGCCGAGAGGCTGGGATAGTCTGCACTGTGGAAAGTGGCCTCTACGAGCGGCGCGCGGGGGCCGGCTTCCGGTGAAAAAACGCCAAGATTTATCTTCGTACCACCCAGGTCACCCGCAAGTAACATAATCTGCTTCCTTAGCTACGTCAATTTGTTGAGTATACTCAGCATGGTGTTGTGCAGTATCGCGTACCCTTCTGTCTTATCCTTGCCAGGCGCCTTGCTTCCGTCACCTTGGAGTACCTATGGATGTCAGTCACAAAATCTTGCCAGGCCGTGTCTAGCGGAGGAGAACTCAGATGAAAGATAACACAAAAAGCGAAAGTATGCCAGAAAAGAAATTGACCGGCATGGACCCCCTTTGCAGGAGTAAACCATGCCGGTCAACCGGTTTAATCAAGCTGTTAGCGCCAATCTTGGTATTCCTCGTTGCGCCATTCACTCTTGTTCAGCATGATCGGATTTGATCCGTCAAGGTCCATCTCAAAGATCTCCAAGCCATAGGGCAGCACGCTGCGCGCCGAGAGGAAGGCGATCTTGTTCGTATCGTGGCGCCAGAAGGGCACCAGGTCGATGTCGGTGCGGGTATGCGTGAGCTGGGTCTCGCGATACGGCGTCACTCCAATATCTACCCTGAAGATGTACCAGTCGTGGATCTCATTGCCGGTAGCCGGGAAGGGTGGATAGGGCGTGATGCCGCGGTACCCGCTGAAGACCACGCTCTTGCCATCGGGCGAGAGGGAGGCATCCGTATCGAAAGAATTGTCGTAGGACACCCGCGTGATTTGGTGTGGCGCCTCGGCATTCATGATATAGATCTGGACGACGTAGAAGGGGGTCGGGGCGCTCTGGTCGGAGCCGAAGATCAGCCTGGTGCCATCCCAGGAGAAGCGCACATCCCCTTCGTTGGACTGGATGCCACTGCCGTTGGTGTAGGTCATGCCCCCGGTGATGTTTTCGACGATGGCGCCGCTGTTGATATCCAGGTAGACGATATCGGTCTGAGGCGAGCCATAGGGGCCAAAGTCGTGTACTGCCAGGATTTTGTTAGGGTCGGCGGTGAAGGAGGGCCAGCTATCGGCGGCGTTGTCACTGGTGAGGCGACGCAGGTTGCTGCCGTCGTTGCACATGATGAAGATATCTTCAGAGCTGCGGTTGGATTCGTTCAGGCGTTTGGTGAAGATGATCTGCTTTTTGTCCCA
>SHYO01000111.1 GCA_009692745.1 Chloroflexota bacterium | reverse complement strand
AATGGCGCGGCATCTCCGGCAAAGAAGTCGCTACCTGGTAGAAAATGTGTACGATAATGTCGTCTGTAGTCATGAGATTTCTCCTTTTTGGTTTCGCCACCATAAGGGTATCTCATGACTACCTTTTTCTCAACTAGCACCAATGGTTTGATAATACCAAGATCAAGCGACTGGTACCAGATTTCGCCGCCACCATACCCTTTTCCTGGGGCGCCGCGGAAATGGTGGCCTGGTATGATGCCGACCCGGCGCGCCAGATAATCGACCCGGAGTTCGACCGGCTGCTGGATGATATCATTGCCAGGTACAAATCCATCTGGCCGGCATAGTACATGTGCTCTCTGCTGAGAGTACTCAGCATGGAGAAATAAATTGTGGGTACCTCGAAATCCACCAACAAGCATGCCAAACCTCAGAATCAACAGCTTACCCTCACCGGCGATGTATTAAGCCGCCTATTGGCCACGGTCAACAATACCGATGAGCTGGCTATCCTGGCACGGGTGGCAGAGCTGCGCCGGCAACAACCTTCTGCCTCGGCGGAATCCCTGGTCGAAAACTTAATCCGGCAGAAGTGCCTCCAAACTGGGGCCGTAGGAGCCGTAACCTCAGGTATGTCGGTTATTCCGGGCCTCGGTACGGTCGTCACTTTAATGTTCGGTGTCACCGCCGATCTGACCATGACCTTCAAGTATCAAACCGAACTGGTGCTGGAAATTGCCGCCGTCTATGGCCGCCAACTCAGCCCATCCGAAAAACGCCAGGCAGTTTTGCTGGTCACCGGTCTCAGCGTCGGTGCGAATCAGCTTGCCAGCAAAGCCGGTAGGGAGATTGCCGAAAGAGCTGCCGAGCGCCTGGCGGAAAAATATCTGGCCAAGGTCATCCCGGTGATCGGCGTGGCGGCTTCCGCTGGCACAAATATCTTGTCCACCTATATCATTGGCCAGCGGGCGCAAGCCTACTTTAGCCTCGGGCCGGAGGCGGTCGGAGGTTGGACCGAGAGCCTGCGGCGGTTCACCGGGATGGATGAGCGCAAGCTGGCAACCTGGCTGGCTGAAACCACAGAACGCTCTTGGGGTCTGGCCAGCGGCAAAATGCAGGATTTAGCTGGCGCGGTGGTAGTGGCCGGAAAATCTGCTGGAGAAGATGCTTTTAGCAAGGCTGGCCAAGCTGGCGCGGCGGCGATTGGCGCCGGGCGCGGCTTGATGGAGAAGGCCGGGATTGCCAGGGATGTGGCCGCAGATCTAGGGAAAAAGGCCGGCAGCGGCTTGGCTGCCGGCGCCGGGATGGCCATCCGGCAAGGCGCACGGGGGGCGGAGGATACACGGCTGCGCCTCTCACGGCTGCGGCCGGCAGGAAATCGCAAGAAAAAACCAGACGAATCTGAATAGCAACCAGGGTATTCTAAATACTAAGACTGTGTGCCATCAGTCGGCCAGCCCTCTGACATCCTCGGCTTTGACTGCCTCAATCGGCCCCAATGGCCGGGGCTTGTGAATCTCTTGCGGTCTAACCAGGCGATTGACCAGATCTGTCGTATTGGCGACCCCCAACTCTTTGAACAAAAAGGCGAACCTTTCCTCTAAACTCTCTCCGATGGCCTGGAGTATCTGAGGGGGTAAAGTCCACCACTCTTGCTTCAGAGCGCCGCCGAACCCCTTTTTCCGCGTCTTATAGAAGAACTGTTCATCGGTATCAGTAGCGATACGTTCAGCCGCCGCCGCCACCCGCAAATGCGCATATACCCTCTGCCGGAAAGCTTCAGGCAAAAGGGGGTGTTCAAAAACGATATTCTGAAAGCCTGTGGCCAGGTGGACTTCACAGGCGCCCGCTTCCGAGAATTTATGAAAAGCTGATTCTGGCAAGGTGGAGGCGCCGTGCTGCACTGCTCCGGCGATATGGTGGACTTCCCGGGCTACGTCAGATAGCTGGCGGAGTACGTCGAAATCAATCTTCACCTGAGCTAAATTTCCATCCGCCAGGACCACCCCCCCGTGGCTGGTGCCTGTCTGGATGGAAATTTTACTGATCCCCGGCATCATCGGATCGTGGGCGGCCAGGGCTCGGTGGTAGCCTTCCATAAAGGCCCGTAATTCCTCCTCGGTACTATTTTTGAGACCAACTTCCCCAATTTCCCCACCCAAGGAGATAGTAATATCCTTCGGTTCCAGGCTGCGGATAAAAGCTGATAGGTCAGCGCAAAGCTGATAATTCATCTGCTGCTGTTCAGCGACAGTTGGTTGGGAAAGATCCACCAATGTGGATGAGTCAATATCAATATTGAAGAAGCCGGCCGGTATAGCTTCGCGTATTAATTCTTTGAGAGCATGCAGTTCACCGTCGGGATCGGCTGCATAATTTTTAGAGTTGATCTGGAAATGGTCTCCCTGGATGAATACCGGTCCGCGAAATCCTTCCCGGATGGCGGCGCCCACAACAACCGAGGTGTATTCATCGGGGCGTTGGCTGGTATACCCGATCTCACCCCGCGAAATTTCGCAGATTAGAGCGGCCACATCATTTTTGATAGCAGCCCGGAACATGGCCCTGGCCGTATCATATGCCAATCCCCGTATATTAATGGCCGGTACGGTCAAATTCTCGTAGGCTCCATGACCGCGTGCCATATAGAAATCATGGATAGAACAGGGATGGATACCCAATGCTTGCCCCGTTTCCCAAATGAGCCAGCGCGCATAGGCTTGCACTTCCGCCGCGCCGAAGACCGCATTCCAGATAAGTGAATCTATGCCTTCGGACCTCAGCCGTGCCTCGTTGCGAATCCGAATCTCATTACCATCCAGGGTAAGGCTCTCTCTGAGACTCTGTTCGATTTCTGACGGATCTTTATATATCGTTGGGAAACTCATCGCTCAGGCTCCTTTCAATGCTACTGCAAATAATTCATGGGCTTGGGCTGGTTTCAGAGCTGAATGGTAAGTGGTGCAGTGATGGGCTTTCACTTTTTTGACTATCATATTCACCCAGCGCCTTGAAATTCTGAAAATGTGATGCGCAAATGCCCTTCCGCATCAAACTGATAAAGGGCAAACCAGGAAACATCGCCGGGCTGCCACGTTTGTAGGCGCGGCCATAAAGTGCGCAGATCCTCTACCAAATCGAGTCCCAAAGCTTTCTGCCACTGCACCCAGTGGTGCGTACCTTCGTCATTAGGGAAGCAGTCCTGGCTCTCCACTTCGCCCCGGAATACAAATAACGCTACCCCTGATTCCAATTGCGGGCCGCAGATATGGATGGTGCCGCACAGGAATAACTGCCCTAATTTTATCCCGGCTTCTTCCGAGATCTCGCGATAGGCTGCGGATAAAAAATCCTCGCCGGTCTCAACATGTCCTCCCAATCCATTATATTTCCCGGCCCACCACCCTTTCTGTGCCCCGCCTTTCAGCAATAATACTTGACCCTGGTGCGAGAGAAAAACCAATGTACGTGGCACGGCAACATAACGCATCTGATGCGGGCTAATATTCTGGTTTGCCTGTTTTTCAGTGCTCATACCCTGGTATTATAGGGCTTAACCCGAACTTGGTCAATGCATCATTTGACATGCACTTTGCTTCCCGGGTATTATCAGCTACATGTCATACGTCTATAACCGGCTTAGTATCTTGCTTAGCCTGGTCCTCCTGGGCCTGGTACTAATTTCTCTAGCCGACTTTCGTCCTTCGGATGTGGTAGCTACCGAGAGTAGTACTCAACTCCTCATAAACACTGGCGTGCGTACTCTGATGATTGTGGTGTTGCTCGCCCTCGTATGTGTGGGGTTAGACGGTGCTTTACGGAACCTGCCGAATTTCCATACGTCGCCCTGGTATGGTACCGTGGGCTATTGGCCCTTGCCGATGATGCTCGTCCTGGCATATGCGCTCCTCTTACCCTATGCCCCGGGCCTCATTCCCTGGCTCGTAGCTTCAATCGTTGCGGCTATCACCATTGCCCTTACTTTCTTGAGTGAAGCTTATATCGCTTCCGGACAGGAACGTTGGAGACGCTGGGCCCGGATGTGGGTAAAGGTAGCCGGGTTTGCTGTGGCTTTCCTCCTCCTCGGGCTGATCTACGGCACTCGCATGCGCGGTTTGTTCACCGGTTCGGCAATTTGCGTAGTCTTGCTCCTGCTCGCCGCTAGCAAGTTACGGGACTACAGCCCCTCTAAATATGTCCTTTGGTATGCCTGCGGTATAGGTTTGATCCTGGGGCAAATCGCCTGGGTGCTGAATTATGTGCCCCTGAGCCGTTGGGGCGGCGCCGCTATTCTCTTTGTCCAATACTATAGTCTGGTTGAGCTCGCCAATTACAGTCTTTCAGGCCGTCTGACACTGCGCATTGCCTTGGAATTTGCTGCCCTGGCATTAATTGTGGTGGTAGTTCTAATGCGGGTAGTGCCGGCTTTACGCTAAATGACTATTTGGTCAGGTGATTGGGGTTAAGTGGATGTCTCACCGCATAGCCAGATTCTAAATTGCGATTCCGGTACTAAAATAAGACAAAATTGAGGTTGTATAATTGACAGCTTATTAAAGTTGCATATAATTGCTTAATAGTCAGTGAAACTTGGTGGATTTTAAAATTATCCTGTTTGAAGCCATTTGTTGCTTCAAGATTAGGATGAAGAGGAGAAGATAAAGTGATGAAGGGAAAACGAAGGATTGCTTTACTTGCCTTGGCACTCTTGTTGGGTTTGTTAGTTGCCGCTTGTGGGCCGGCTCCGGCGGCTGCCCCGCCTGCCGCTGCTACCCCTAAAGCTGCTGAGCCTACCAAGGCCCCGGCTGCTGCGGCCCCGTCTCAAAAAGGAACCATTAAGGTTGTATCGGTTTCTCCCCTCTCGGGCGCTCAATCTGCCCTGGGCGAGCAGATCAAGTTAGGCGCTCAATTGGCTGTGGAGAAGTTTAAAAAGCCGATTGAGGATCTGGGATATACGGTTGTCTTTGAGCCCCAGGACGACCAGGCTTCGCCGGACGTGGGTGTAGCGGTAGCCAAGAAGTTGGTCGCAGATGCCGATGTGGTTTTTGTGGATGGTCACCTCAATTCCGGCGTAGCTATACCTTCCTCCGAGGTATATAAAGACGCTGATCTGGCGATGGTCTCTCCGGCGAATACGAACCCTAAAATTACCGATCGCAATTATGCGAATGTGAGCCGTATCGTCGGACGCGATGACGTGCAAGGCCCTGCCGGTGCCCAATTCGCGATTAATGAGCTGAAAGCCAAGACCGTTTACATCATCCACGATAAGACCGCCTACGGCCAGGGCGTGGCGGAATTCTTCCGCAAGGAAGCTGAGAAGCTGGGCGCGAAGGTCTTGGGATTCGAAGGCACCGAGGAAAAGGCCAACTTCGATCCGATTATCAATCCCATCAAGGCTGCCAATCCCGATGTCGTCTATTTCGGCGGCATCTACGACCAGGGCGGCGTATTGCTGAAGCAGATGCGTGACAAGCAGGTTAAGTCGATCTTTATCGGTCCTGACGGGTTGGACTCCTCGGAGATCGTAAAGATCGCCGGTCCTGCCGTGGTGGGTGCCTATTACACCACCGTCGCCGGTCCGCCGAGCGCCTATCCCGATGCCGCCGATTTCGCCAAAGAGTTCAAATCCAAGTACAGTAAGGATGTAGAATCCTTCGGCATGTATGGCTATGATGTGATGCGTATTGGCTTAGTCGCCATCGAAAGTGCCATAAAAGCTAACGGTGGCAATAAGCCTACCCGCAAGCAGGTCAGCTCTGCGGTCCGCGCTGTGAAGGATTTCAAAGGGATCACCGGTACTATCAACTTTAATAGCAAGGGTGATCCAACCGTCGCCAAATACTTCGTCTTGAAGTTTGACAAGGCCGAGTATCCTGGCTCTGTGGTTAAGACCCTGGACGTAGCTGCACCATAGTAATTTTGGAGTTGTCCTCCGCAGGGGGAGAGTTCGTCCCTCTCCCCCTGCGCTTATCTCCAGGTGGCAAATAGCCAGAGCCTATAATTCAGATTCGAGGGATAGCGTGCAGACCGAAACTGTAGCCCCCACCAGAGCGGTAAGTCGAGGCATCTTTTCCTCGCAGATGCTGCGTACACTCTTCGCACCCCTGGGCCAACTGGCAATTTGGACGGTCGGAACGGCAGTTGTCCTTTCTCTGGTAGTCCTACTACTGGCCTTAATCTTTCGCACCTCATCCTCTGGCGTGGACCGTTTTACTCTGGTGCTGAGTATTTTGCCTCAAGTGATCGTGGATAGCATGGTGTTGGGATTTGTATATGCGATGATCGCGTTGGGGTATACCATGGTCTATGGTGTGCTGGAATTCATTAATTTTGCCCACAGTGAAATTTTTATGATCGGGGCAGTGGTCGGGGCTGAGGTTCTGATTAGCCTGTCCGAAGCCAAAGCACTGGAAAATTTTAATCCCTTGCTCCTGATATTGCTCATCATCGCTGCCGGGATGGCGGTCAGCGGTTTGGTGGCGGTGGTGGTCGAGAGGGTGGCTTATCGACCGTTGCGCAATGCGCCGCGCCTGGTGCCGCTGATATCAGCTATAGGTGTCAGCTTTTTTTTACAAGACCTGGTGCGCATGCTTGAGAGCATCTGGCGCAACGCCTTCTACCGCACCTACCCGGATGTCCCATCCTTTAGTCAGCGCATCTCTTTTGGCGATACCTTAGATGTTTCCTATAAATCTATTATTGTGGTCGTGGCTGCCATTGTGATGCTGCTGGCCTTAAACTACCTGGTGGGAGCTACCAAAATAGGCAAGTCGATCCGCGCCGTGGCCCAGAATCGGGCTACAGCCAGCCTGATGGGCATTGATGTCGATCGGGCTATTGCCCTGACCTTCCTGGTCGGCGGCGCTTTGGGGGGGGCTGCAGGTGTTTTGTATGGCCTGCGTTTTTCCACCATTAATCCCTATACCGGCTTTATTCCTGGTATTAAAGCCTTTACTGCGGCTGTACTCGGAGGGATCGGTAATATCACCGGGGCCATGTTGGGCGGCATCGTGCTTGGATTTCTGGAAACTTTTGGCGCCTCATACCTTTCGATTTTTACCGAAGGCGCCTTTGGAGCGGAATACAAAGATATTCTGGCCTTCGGTATCTTGATTATCGTCCTGATCTTCCGGCCTAAAGGGCTCCTGGGAGAAGTTGTTGGTGAGCGAGCCTAGTACTCTGTCAACCCTACCATAATCGGTAGGAGCGCGGTGACCGTGCCCGTGCGCCTGATAAACCATCGTTGCAGATTACTAGACAGCCTTGCACCTTGGACGCGGCGGGTGTCCAAAATTTAGGCCCGCTTATTGTGAAAGATAGCGTCATTAACCGGTAGGCTGGAGGAGGAGTTACGTGGTCAATCGACATTCCATTTCGATGCCCTTCTCCGGAGGCAAGGCGCCTCCGTGGGCCAGGTTAGTCGGCATTATCCTCTATATCGCCATCACTTTTGGGCTGGCTTACTCGCTTGAGGATATCCTGCCCCGCGCAGCGGAGATTCCACTGACACTTTTCGAATCTCTGGCCTTTCTCGCCTTCCTCGGCTCGGCGATGATCTTGTATTACCAGCCCATCCCTAAAGTTGCCAAGTTAATTCTCGGGATTCTGGTATTGCTGCTCCTGATGCCGGCCCTAGGTCTTAGAAATGGCTATTACCTGGAAGTTGCCACGCAGGTAGGTATATTTGCCGCCCTGGCGCTTGGTTTGAACATTGTAGTGGGTTTCGCCGGTTTGTTAGACCTCGGGTACGTGGCGTTCTATGCCGTGGGCGCCTATCTCTGGGCTTTCTTTGGCTCTACCCAGGCCGGCCTGGTTCTAACCTCGATTAAGGATTTCTTTCCCCTGGGTGGAGAATGGTTTTTCCTTTTCTTATGCCTGGGGGTAATTGTGGGGGGGCTGGCCGGTATTCTATTGGGCCTGCCGGTTTTACGGCTGCGCGGCGATTACCTGGCGATCGTGACGTTGGGCTTCGGTGAGGTCATCCGCGTCATGGTAAATAACCTGGACAAACCCCTAAATCTGACGAATGGACCACAAGGTATCAGCCCTATCCAACGTCCACCGCTCTTTTTCATGCCTTTATTACAGGCCCTGGGATTTGACCTGGAGCCTCGACAGATCTATCCTATTTATTTCTATCTCCTCGTAATCCTGATTGCCCTGATCGTTATCTTCTTCACGCGCCGCCTGGATGATTCCCCCATCGGCCGCGCCTGGATCGCTATTCGAGAAGATGAGCTGGCTGCCCAGGCAATGGGTGTGCCCCTGGTGCGTACTAAGCTGACCGCTTTTGCCGCCGGCGCCTCCTTTGCCGGCGCTATGGGAGTACTGTTCGCTGCCAAGCAAATCTTTATTAATCCGGAAAGTTTTACCTTGATGCAGTCTATCGGCGTACTGGCTATGGTCATCCTGGGGGGCATGGGCAGCATACCCGGTGTTATTCTGGGCGCCATCCTGGTGACGACCCTAAATCTACAGATCCTAAAGGCGCTTTCAGATTGGCTAAATGCCATGCGCCAGGCCGGCACGGTCCTGAACCTGGGATTTATCCAGTATGCTATGAAGAATCTCCCGGTGCAATTGGAACCTGCTAAGTACGAACGCATGGTTTTTGGTATTGTGCTAGTTCTCATGATGATCTTCCGGCCGGAAGGTGTATTGCCGGCCTCGCGCCGCAAGCTGGAAATTACGGCGAACCGGGAAACACCCCCCGAAGCCGTGAGTGCAACGCCGCCCGTCACCGGTGGAGGTGAATAAGATGCCTCTGTTAGAAGTGCGGAATCTTATCAAGCGCTTCGGTGGCCTGACGGCTGTCAATAAGTTTAACTATGAATTAGAAAAGGGCACCATCGCCAGCATCATCGGTCCAAATGGCGCCGGTAAAACCACCCTGTTTAATATGCTCACCGGTGTCTATGTGCCTGAGGAGGGGAAAGTCGAATTTAACGGGAATAGCCTGATTGGTCGCCGGCCAGATCAGATTACCTTCCTGGGAATTGCCCGTACCTTCCAGAATATTCGCTTGTTCAACAATATGACAGTGGTTGAGAATGTGCTGGTGGGGATGCATGCCCGGCTGCGTGTTTCGATTGTCCATGCCCTCCTGAAAACGAAACGCTTCCAGGAGCAAGAGCAGCGTGCTAAAATCGAATCCGTCAGATTATTGGACTACGTAGGATTGGGCGGGCGAGGGGACGAGTTAGCCCGCAACCTACCCTATGGCGACCAGCGCCGCCTGGAAATTGCACGCGCCCTCGCTGCTGAGCCCCGCCTCCTGTTGTTGGATGAGCCCACCGCCGGCATGAATCCCCAGGAAACTGCCGATGCCACCCGGCTGATTCGTCGGGTGCGGGATGAATTGGGGATCACAATATTGCTGATTGAGCATGATATGCGCCTGGTGATGGAGATTTCCGATTGGGTAACTGTCCTGGATTATGGTGAAAAGATCGCCGAAGGGAAGCCGGAAGAGGTGCGCCGTAACCTCCGCGTCATTGAAGCTTACCTGGGTAAGGGCGTCGCCAGTTCCCTGACCCCAGAGGCCAATTCTCCGCGCCCAGAGGTTGAAACAGGCTTTACTCCGCCAGATCAAGCGGCGGCCCCGACCCAAAATGACGGACAGGAGCGTTAAGGCAAATGCCATTCTTTGAGCTAAACGACGTGCATACCTACTATGGACAGATCCACGCCCTGAAGGGTATTTCCGTCAAGGTGGAGGAAGGCGAAGTTGTAACCCTCATCGGCGCCAATGGCGCCGGGAAAACCACCACCTTAAAAACCATCTCCGGTCTGTTACGGCCGCGTCAAGGCACCATCATATTTGATACTCACCGCCTGGATCAGTTACCTGCTCATAAAATTGTTGCCATGGGCGTCAGCCATGTCCCGGAAGGGCGCCAGATCTTCCCCAGGTTGACGGTGCTGGAGAATCTGGAGATGGGCGCCTACTTACTCAATAACGCCGCAGAGATTCAGCAAAACCTGGATCATGTCTTTCAACTCTTTCCCCGCCTAAAAGAGCGGGTCTATCAGCCCGGTGGCACACTTTCCGGGGGAGAGCAGCAGATGTTGGCCATTGGCCGTGGTCTGATGCTCCGGCCGCGTATCCTGCTGCTGGATGAGCCCAGCATGGGTTTGGCGCCGGTGCTGGTTGAGGCCATCTTCAATATCATTCGCGAGCTCAACCAGCAGGGTATCACCATCTTATTGGTGGAACAAAATGCCCATATGGCGCTGCAGGTTGCCCACCGTGGCTACGTTCTGCAGACCGGCCGGATTATTCTGCAAGATTCGGCCAAAGCCCTGCAAGCCAATGAGATGGTCCGCAAAGCCTATCTCGGGGAAGAATAATATGATCGCCCCGCTGTCTGCCACACTCGCATATCCGCTTAACCGATCTTAGATCGACGCTCGATAGTCCGCACCACCAGCGACAAACAGAGGGTCATCATCAGATAGAGTATCGCCACCGCATTCCACACCTCGAAAGTCTTGAAGGTTCGCGACACCCGAAAGCGCCCCAATTGGGTCAGGTCGCGTACGCCGATGGCTGAAACCAGGGCTGAATCCTTCAACATCGCAATAAACTCGTTACCTAAAGGGGGCAGGATGACCCGGATGGCCTGGGGCAACACGATGAACCGCATGGTCTGGGCGGCGGTCATACCCAAAGAACGGGCAGCTTCAATCTGGCCTTTTCCCACCGATTGGATACCGGCCCGGTATACCTCGGATAAATAAGCCCCATATCCCAGCGCCAGGGCGATACTGCCGGACCAGAAATCCGGCAAGGTGCGAAAATCTGGACCCAGCAGGTTTCCCAATTGGATATTGGGAGCAATTACGAAAGAAAAATACAGGATGACGACGAAGAGCGGTACGCCGCGCACCACTTCTACGTAGAGCGTGGCAATGGCATAGATCACGGGATTGGTAGAGACGCGCCCAAGGCCGCCTAAGAGCCCAATGATCAGCGCCAGGATATAGCTTATCACGGTAATGCGCAGACTCAGCCACACCCCCTCAAAGAGAAAGGCAAAGGTGTCCAGGTAAAAGCTGTTTGTCAGGATATTGAGCGCTGCCCCAAGGCTGAGAATAGCTAGAATCACAATCCACCATGGGATCTGATCCAGCCTGAAATTGTTGGCACGCAAAGGGCGTTGGGCTAGCTGATCAGCCATCGGCTTGCTCCTTCTGGGTGCTGAGTATACTCAGCAGGAAACGCGAAGGCTCCGCAGGTGCAGGATTCAGGTAAAACCCATCTCCCGGGTAATACGGCATGCTTAGCTTTCGGCATTCCATTTCGTAGCCAGGTTCTTTAAAGTACCATTATCCTTCAGGGTTTTGAGAGCAGCATCTATCGCATTCTTCAAGTCCGGCTGGCCTTTGCGGATGGCGATGCCGTACTGCTCATACGTGAACGGGGCACCGGCGATCTTCAGTTTCCCCTGGTACTTAGCATCTTTGACATAATTGTTGGTTGTAGGGCTATCGGCGACCATGGCATCAATCTTGCCCGAGCCCAGGTCGATAAAACCCAGGTCAACGGTTTCATACCGTTTGATATTCTTATCGTCCACTACCTTTGAGATAGCAAGATCGCCGGTGGTGCCGGTTTGCACACCAACTTTTTTATCCTTGAGATCCTTATCTGTCTTGATATTCGTATTGTCGCTGCGGATGGCAATGACCTGGCCGACCTGGAAATACGGCATTGAAAAATCTACCGTCTGGGCGCGCTCATCGGTGATGGTGACCGCGGAAACCACCACATCATACTTACCGGAAGCCAGGGCGGCAAAGATCCCATCGAAGGCGGTAGTTTGAAATTCGAATTTGGCATTGATCAGCTTGCCGATCTCATTCATCATATCTACGTCAAATCCGACGGTGTTTTTCTTCTCGTCAACCGATTCGAAGGGAGGATAGGTGGTATCGCTTCCCACCTTGAATGTTTTGCCTTTTAGATCGGGCAGCGCCGCCGCCGGGGCGCTGCTGCTACCGGATGTGGCTGCTTGTGTGGGCTTGGCCGCCGCCGCAGTGGGTTGAGCGGGTGGCTGAGCTTTGGGGGCTTCAGTGGGAGAGGCGGTAGCACCGCAAGCCGTTACAAGTATGCCAAAGATCAGTATTAATAACCCGGATAGAAACTTGTGCTTCAAGGTGTTTCCTCCTAACATTCATTTGTTACCGGTGTCAGACACTTATGCTTACAATAGGAGGTATTGTAGACAAATTAGTGTGCGGTGTCAATCAATCAGAAATAATAAATTAGCGACCGGTAGGGACGCGGTGACCGCGCCTCTGTGCCGGATAAAATAACTATTCTTGACGAACTGGTCGAGTACTCTCGACAATTGTACAATAAAACGTAGGAGGAGAAGATATGTCTGATCTTAAAATGCCGCCTCAACCGGGGCTTGATCCCAATTATATCTTGACTGCCGAGTTCAGTTATATTGCCCAAACTGCATTTCAGGCGAATGAGGATCGGGCACGGGTGTCGAACTATTATTTTGTGGCTGCGGCTGCCGCCGTGGGGGCGATCCTTAATGCCAAACTGGAGGGTATTACGCCGGTAGGTGTCTATTGGGGGTTTGCCGCGGTTTTCGGCGTGCTCAGTGGCATCGGCTTTCTGACGTTGCTGCAACTGGCGCGCTTGCGATCCGCTTGGACTGAGAGCGCCAGGGCCATGAACAAAATTAAAGAGTACTACCAGAAACACTACCCCCAGGCTAATTTGCAGGAAGCTTTTGCCTGGACCACTGCCACTCTGCCCAAATGGGACAGCCGCAGCAGCATAGCCTTTTTGCTGGCAGCCTCGATTCTTTTTATCGACACGGTCACTACTGCGACGACCGTAGTTTACATTGGCCTGGCCCGCGGATCTGCTATTGGGGACCCTGCCTGGATCATCAGCGCCATCGTCATCGGCTTACTCTATGCCGTTCTGCAATACATTTGGTATTTTAGAATGTTGGCATCCCAGCGTTTATCCGCTCAGAAGTGAACCTTAAATCTCCGCCACAATCTCTTCTAGCCGAAGTTCCGGACGGGACAGTACCACGAAGGATGGCAGACCCAGTCGCTGCCAGAGGGTAAAAGGTGCGCACCCGGTTAATTGTGATACAAATAGCGTAATCACGGTGCCATGCGTCACTACCACAGTCGTCTGACCGGCATATTTCTCGCTGACTAGGCGCAGAGATTTGGCAAACCGTTGGTAGGCCTCCTCGGCCGTTTCTTTGCCCATCACCAGACTTTGCGGATGGGTAAAGAATTCTGCTATCGCTGCCTCAAAAGCCTCTTTATCGATAAAAGGCGTATTGCTTCGGTCATGTTCATGCAATCCGGCCATGATTTCTAACGGTTTCGATAGGAGAGCGGCGACGAGCTCTCCAGTTTCTATAGCTTTAGGCTCGTCGCTGATAATAACCGCTGCTGGGTCGTATGGTGCTAACCTGACGGCCAATTCCCGACAACGGTGGCGCCCCAGTTCCGAGAGGCGCCAGTCGCGCGCCGGTATCTCTGGTTTGATCTCGGGTAAGGTGTGTTTAACCAGGATGAGGTTTGGCATAATAAATCTGATGAGGAATCCTATTCCTCGGATTCAAACAAAGCTTTCATCTGCGCCAGGTGGCGTTCTGCCGCTGCGCTCCCAGCCCGGATAGGGCCTTCTGTATCGGTGAAATCCAGCGAGCCGTAGGCTTCAACCGCGGGGCGGAGCAGCACATCCGGCGGGTTTGCTGCCAGGCGCCCCTCGTGGATATGCCAGGCCATCACGCGCACCGCCCGCCATATCGATGAAACCATATTAGGCGCCTTATCCGCTTCAGTATTTGCCAGGATGCCGAAGGGCAGTTGCACGCCCATGATAGCGCTAAGCGGATCGGTCCAGGGATAATCCGTTTCCAGCGGGGGATAGAGGTCAACGGCGATGACTTTATCTGCTCCGTGTTGGTAGGCTACGTGGGTGGCCAGGCTATCGATCACCCCGCCGTCGGCCAGTTGCATCCCGCGCCATCTGACCGGCGGAAATACTGCCGGTACGGCGCTCGTCGCCAGTACCGCCGGCATCAGTGCCCCATCCGTCAAGGCTACCTCTTGCCCGCGCAGCATGTCCACCGCCATGAGAATTACCGGAATCTTGAGATCGTGAAAGCTTTTCCCCTCTAATCTCTCGGCTAATAGATCTCGCAACATATGCTGCCGCGCCCGGGCGCTCAACAGCTTCACATTAAACAGCGAAGTCTTTTCAAACGCTTTCAAGTGATATGCCAATTCCTGTGGGCTGGTTCCCAAAGCAAAGAGCACTCCAATAATCCCGCCCATACTGGTGCCGACGATCAAGTCAATCGGTATCTCTTGCTGCACTAGAATTTCCAGCACCCCGATGTGCGCGATCCCCCGGCTGCCACCTCCCCCCAAGACCAACCCAATTTTGGGCTGAGTACTCTCAGCACGCATCTCGCCTTCTCCCTGCTGAGTATACTCAGCTTTATTCGACTAACATACGCCGCAGGACCTTCCCTACGAAAGATTTCGGCAGCTCTTCGCGAAATTCGATCTCCCAAGGCACCGCATAAGGTTCCAGGCGGCGGCGGCATAAATCCAGTAACTCTTCTTTGGAAAGGTGGCTACCGGGCCGCGGCACGACGAAGGCTTTAACTTTCTGATGTTGATCGGGGTTTTGAATGCCTACCACTGCTGCTTCTAACACGTTACTATTTTCATAGAGCACTTCTTCTACATCCCGCGGATAGACGCTATAGTCCCCGGCCATAATCGTATCCCGCTTCCGGCTGATGATTTGGAAGTAGCCGTCACTGTCCATGACGGCCACATCGCCGGTGTAAAGCCAGCCGGCCTGTAACGTCGACTCAGCCTGGTTATCTGGCAGGCCCCCAGGCTCTGGTCTGGCACCTGCCGCCTCCCAATAACCCTGCATAACTTGTGGTCCCTTGACGGCTAGCTCGCCAATATGGCCGGGAGGCAATTCCTCCCTGGTTACCAGGTCTATGATGCGCGCTTCCGTATTCGGAATGGGGATGCCAATGGAGCCCACCTTGCGCACACCGTAAAGCGGGTTGGCGTGGGTCACCGGTGCCGCTTCCGTCAAGCCGTATCCTTCGACCAACCGCCCGCGCGTGAGTTTTTCGAACGCTTCTTGTACCTCCACCGGCAGCGGCGCCGCCCCGCTGATACATGCTTTGATGGAGGATAGGCCATAGGAGCGGACATGCGGCGCCTGGTTGATGGCAGTGTACATCGACGGTACGCCGGGGAAAATAGTGGGCTTGTTTTGCTTAATGCTCTCCAGCACCTGTTGTAATTCAAAGACCGGCAATAGTACCATCTTGGCGCCCAATACCACCGGTAAATTCATGGCGCTGGTCATGCCGTAGCTATGCAGCAAAGGAATCACCGAAAGGCAAATCTCCCGCCCATATTCCAGATCTGGAATCCAGTGGCGCGTCTGCAGCGCGTTGGCCACAATATTGGCATGGGTCAGGCGCACCCCCTTGGGTTCGTCCACGGTGCCGCTGGTGAAAATGATCACCGCTAAATCCTCGGCAGAGACAGTAACGCCGGGCGGTTCCCTGGCAGCATCCCTCAAAAGCGCCTCCATCAGCAGGCCCTCGCTCGTTATAGGCGCCGTTTCAGGCTCATGAGCTCCGGCCGCCTGCCAGCGGGCCATCAGTTTGCGATAGACCCCGCTGGACACGGCACTGCGAATATCTGAGAATATGATTGTGCTTAAGGAAGTCTGCTCTCGCACCGTGCGCGCCAGGCGGCCGAAATCTTTCAGCGTCACCAGCGCTTTAGCCCCGGTGTCTTGCACCTGGCGCGTGATGTGGGCGGCGTCGGCATCCGGGTTGGGTAGCACCACCACACCCCCAGCTTTGAAGATGGCGTAATATGCGATCACCAGTTGTGGCATATTGGGTAAGACGATCATCACCCGGTCCCCTGGCAAAATGCCCAGGCCCTGCAAAGCGTGGGCAAATTGGTTGGCATGGGCTTCCAACTGTTGATACGTCAGGCGGGTGCCATAAAATATAGTGGCATCTTGTTTGGGAATCGATTCTGCCGCACTTTCGAGGAACTTGTGCATCGGTTGGCGCGGGATGGGGACGGTATAGGGTGTCCCTGGGCCGTAGCTCTTCAGCCAGGGACGGTTTGCCAGAATACCGGCGGCGCCAAGGTTTTGCTCCCTCCAGGACCCACCGCGCCCATCTCCGATGAAGCGTTCGATGGCCCGGTTTACCGCCTGGTAACGCTCCAGTTGGACTTTGTGTTTTGAAGCGCCAACGTCAATCACCTCCGCTCCGGGAATCATCTTGCCCAAATCTTCAAATACCGAGCGCCGGAAATAGGTATCCCGCTGCCCGGTAATCACCAGGGTAGGCGTCCGGATATTCCGTAATAGCGGCCAGCCTTGCCACTTGCGCAGGTTGTTGAGCATCATGGCTTTTAACACATGGATCTCCGCATTCCAGCGCGGCCGGTATTGCCACCAGGGGCGGAAAAATGCCGTCGGGATGCGGTATACCAGCGATGCCATGCGGGGCAGCGGGTATTCTCCGGCCGTAGCCAGTAATATAAGCTTTTCCAGCCGTTCCGGGTGGGCGTCGGCATATTCAACGCAGATGGAGCCGCCGAAAGAATGGCCGGCCAGGATGAATTTCTCTGGGAAGTGCAATGTCTCCACAATCGCCTGTAAATCGTCAACCATTTCGGCCATCGTGTATTTGGTGAAGGGCGCATCACTTTGGCCATGCCCTCTCAGATCTGGCGCCACCACCCGGTAATCCTTCGAAAAATGGTTGATCTGAAATTCCCAGGTTTCAGCGCAACCGGCGTATCCGTGGACAAACAGGATGGTACGTGCCGCGCCTTCGGGCCAGATATCTATCACACTCAGATCGGCGCCCGCCAGGCCGCGAATCGGCACATTTACCCGGTACAAATCCAGGTCCAATTGGATCGCCTGGCGCTTAAATCCGCGCAATTTTCGCTTCACGCAGCCACTCCTTCAGCCTGATGGCAGCCAGCAAGATGAACGCATCCTATCACATTCCCTTGGTGCTGGCAACTCCCGCCGCCAGGGCAATCGCATCTTAATGGATTTGCTGGGAGCGCGACCATCCTGGTTAATGGCACTAAGATTTGGTTGGTTCGAGTAGTTGTTTGAGGAGAGCCTGGCGGGCAGCCTGGCGCGATCCCTTCAAGGGCGGGTAGGGTCTCGGGCGCTGGCGCACCGCGCGCGGCTCAAGACGCCATGGCTGGCGGGCCGTCA
>SHYO01000110.1 GCA_009692745.1 Chloroflexota bacterium | reverse complement strand
GGGTAGTATAGGTGTCCTTTTCCACGGCATCCCATTTGTTCACCACAATGATGATGCCTTTCTTCTCCTCGAGGATATAACCCGCGATATGAGTATCTTGCGCCATTAAACCTTCCGAGGCATCCAGCAGCAACAAGGCTACATCGCAGCGGCTGACCGCGCGGAGGGTCCGCAATACAGCATACTTCTCTATGCCGGGCTCAATCTTACCCCGCCGGCGAATACCGGCCGTATCAATGATTACCACCGGTTGGTCGTCCCATACCAGGCGCGTATCTACCGGGTCGCGCGTAGTACCCGGAATCGCGCTCACAATGGCTCGCTCTTGCCCAATCATAGCATTCAAAAGAGAGGATTTTCCCACGTTAGGCCGCCCTAGAATAGCGATATGCAGAGCTTCCGCTTCGTCTTCAATATCCAGTGCCGGGAAAGCCTCTACAACCTTGTCCAGCAGGTCGCCCGAACCTGTACCATGGATCGAAGATACAGGATAGGGATCCCCCAGTCCCAAACTATAAAATTCAGTTGCCTCCAGCCGCAACGTAACATTATCGGCTTTATTGGCGACCAAGATCACCGGCTTATCGGTACGCCGCAACATATGCGCTACATCTTGGTCGCCGGAATGCAACCCTTCGATGGCATCCACCAGCATAATAATCACGTCGGCCTCATCCAGGGCCAATTGGGCCTGGGCTATCATCTGGGCCAACAAATCGTCGGGTTTCTCGGTGAGCACCAGCCCACCGGTATCGACGACAGTGAATTCTACCCCGTTCCAATCCAGATCGCCGTAGAGGCGGTCACGCGTGGTCCCGGGTAGATCTTCTACAATAGCTCGTCTTTCGCCCACGAGCCGGTTGAACAAAGTCGATTTGCCCACATTGGGGCGCCCGACCAGGGCAACTATCGGTTTTGACATAGTAAACATCCTTCATAGTTAAAGATGTCTACTATTATACCATTAATGTGGGTGATGATGGGATCAGATTTCCCGGCCAGCGTATACCCGTTCTTTTAGGGTAGCGGCTGATCCCAGGCGGTGGCTGATGGCCTGGCGTAACACCCGCACTTCAGTAGCCGGGCCAATCTCCAGCACAATCTCGTCCTCGGCCAGGTCCAACACCCGGCCCACAATCCCGCCCACGGTCACAACTTCATCACCCCGACTTACCCGCTTCACTTCGCGTTGGTGACGCATTTCGCGCCACCGCTCGGGTAAAATGACGGAGACAAAAAAGAGGATTATCAGGATTGAACCTGCAGCCAACACTTGTAGAGTAGGTGACACGTTATTCCCTCCTGCACCGTTACTGTCAATAAATCTCAGCTCAACTGCTCTCTGGATTAATTAACGGTTAGAGGATGAAGTCTGTTCCGATGTTTTTGGCCAGACTTTCGGCGTAGGCCACCTGAGCCAGGGCGATATCCTGCGTTGCATTACCTACAGATTTGAAGAGGGTTATATATTATCGGGCTATTTGACCGCTATCGCCAGCCTCGTGATGCGCCCACAAATCCGGTACGTGGGTTCGAGCACAATCCAGGTCATCCCCACGCACCAGGTGGCGCACCTGATCAGGATATAAGGCCGGGTTACGGCACCAGCCCTGCCCCCGCAATCCCGCAGCCTGGAAGTAGCGACAATTATTACAGGCCCGGCGTGTAAGCAATCCGGGGAGGGGTCTGCCCGGCATAAATGCCAGTAACCGGGATCCCAGTCTAAGGCGCCCCGACAGATCCCGCAGCAGACCGGCAGAAAAAACGCCCAGGATAGCGGCCAGGAAAGCATAAATCCAGCCCTGCTGGCGCTCCCGTTGTGTCTGAACTTCATATTCCTGCCGCAGCACCCCTATCCGTTCGGTAGACCGGTTATCGATGACCTGGCCCAAAACATTGCTTAGCGTATCCAGGTCGATGCTTCCCTGCGATCCTCCGGCCACATCGATAGCCCCCAGGATAGCCTGGCTGAGAGGGCTGTTTCCCGGAACAATATTTACAATGTTGCGCTCCTGGCGAATCAATACGGGAGCTTGAGTTGGTACGATCACAGGCGCAATCCGTTCCTCCTTAACCTTGGCTACAGGCTGGGTGGGGGCCACCGGCGCTACCTGGACTGGCGCAGAGGTAGATGGTATTACCACCGCAGCCGGGACCACCGGCTGGGTAGGCGCTGGTGAGACTTCCCGGGGGGCCGGCGGTGGTTGGTTCTTGGTCTCACCGCTTAAACCGGAAGGGCCAGAAACAGGTACGGGGGTGGGAGATGGTTGGGGCATGGGCGTATACGTCGGTGGCACCGGCGACACAGTGGCCGAGGCCGTTGGCGCCACGGGCGTGGCTGTTGCGCTTGGCTTCACCGTGGCTGTGGCCGTAGCCAGTGGTGTATCCGTCGGCACCGGTGTTTCCCCCGGTTGCGGGCTGGGAGCAGTGACAATGAGGCCGGTGGGCACGGCCTGTATTAGCACGGGTGTTGGGCTGGCCGTCGGCATACTCGCCGGGGCCGTAGGATAAAAATTAAACCGGACCTTGGCAAAGCCTGTAGCCGTCTGATTCGCCTCTATACGGTAACTGGGCGCAGCATTCGGGCACAGTTGCATGCCCAGAGGCATACCCGCCAATTCCACCACCACCACGCCCTGCGTCGCCAGGTTAAAATTCATCACCAGAGGCTGGCCGGAGGCCGTTCCGGTTTGCCGGCCCAATTCCTGACCTGTGCTACCCTGGCGCACGATAACCGTGAGGTCTTGTAAAGAATAGGTGGTTTGGCCGATAAAGTCTCCACTGTCAAAATACCCATTGCAGCCGGGGATATTAGGGCCACCCGATCCCACCAGATCCACGAAAGCCTCGGCAACGATATTAATATACTGTGGCACCTGCGATGGGGTGGCTACGGGGCCAGCAGCGCGCGCAACTTGGGCAGTGAGCGTCAATCCCACAGCAGTCAAGGCGAGAACACGAAGGAATCTGCCTGAAAACAGCTGAGACCCATTCAATTGAGGGCCCTCCTTGGTTAAGATACGCTGAGGCTATTATATCACGAACTCGCCTACAATTCAAACCCATCATAGGTAATAGACGAACCTTATCTTTTTTCTCCCTAATTCAGCAGCTTCTATGCAAAAATTTATTGCCCTGGCGTTCATTGAAGTAAGCCATTACTAGTAGGCCCAAACGACAGAATCTTTAAAGAGAGAAACGAAAGGAACCCAGAAAATGTCCTCAATGAATCGCCGGTTGGTGCAATTGTTCGTGTTTTTCAGTCTAGTTTTAACCATTACGGCTATGTCTGTAGCGCCCGCTGCAGCAGACGGCCCCGGAAAACCCGCCCCCCAGCCTGTAATTAATGTCTCTCGGACCCCGAAGCTTGAGTATTCTATCGGTGTCTCCAGTGATGGCCGGGAAGTCAACGCTTTAGCGCTCCCGGAGAGTGTAAAAAATCCCAATGGCATGGCTATCGCCGGTTCAGATCCCCTGGTCAAGCTGCCTGTCGATCCCAAGGGACTGGTGCAAGATAAAGTTGACGTCCGCCGCTTCGTGCAGAAGAACGGCGTCGATCCGGATACCGTCCACGGCAGTGACGGCCGGTCGCAAGTCGGTAACACCACTTCCTATCCCTGGCGCGCCATCGCCCATCTGGAGATTGCCGCCGCTGATGGTAATAACTTTACCTGCACTGGTTGGTTTATTGGTCCCCACACCGTAGCCACAGCCGGTCACTGTGTCTACCTGCGCAACAACGGTGGCTGGGCCAATAGCATCCGCGTCATCCCTGGCCGCAACGGCAACAGCCTGCCCTACGGTTCCCAATACGGCTCTTATTTCTGGAGCGTGAAGGGTTGGACGAATGACGGCGATTCCGATTTTGACTACGGCACCATCATCCTGCCAAATAACAACTTGGGCAACACCACGGGTTGGTTTGGCTTCGCTTCCTACAGCTACTTCACCCTGTTGGGCATGGGTGTCAATACCGCCGGCTATCCGGGGGACAAGGCTTACGGCACCATGTGGTTTGATTATGGTCACATCTTCTGGGTAGGCAGCCGCCGCATCCAATACGATATGGACACCGCGAGTGGGCAGAGTGGTTCTCCGGTGTGGCGCCTGATCGATGGCAACCGGTACGGTGTAGCGGTGCATACCAAGGGTGGCGATGTATTCAACTCCGGCACCCGCATCACCGACGAAGTTTTCAACAACTTCATAAACTGGAAGAACTAATCAAACTTCCATCCACAACTGAATAGTAAGCGACGCTGGCGGGGAGAAACACCCCGCCAGATATTTTTTAATCAACAATGAAGGTTTCATAATGCTTCGTTCATGCTGAGAGTCTATGCTGAGCACTCATCCTTCCTGAGCATCGGCTAATTCCCTCACCGGGCCGGCCGCTTGGCCTGCGCGGCTTGCAGCGGTAAGGCCGTACTTCGCGGCGATCATTTCGCCCAAAATGCTGATCGCCAACTCTTGGGGACTGCGGGCGCCGATATCCAACCCGATGGGCGCATGAATGCGCTGTAATTGGTCCTCAGGCACGCCTTCGGCGCGCAATCTCTCCAGGCGCGCCGTATGGGTTTTGTTGCTACCCAGGGCGCCGATATATCGCGCCGGACTGGCTACCGCCAATTTCACGGCCGGATCATCAAATTTTGGATCGTGAGTCAAGATGACGATGTAGGTCGAGGCATCTGGAGGATACTGAGCCAGGGCCTCATCCGGCCAGAGGTTCAGCAACACATCTACGTGGGGAAAGCGTTCATCCGTGGCAAATTTGCCCCGTGCATCGGCCACAATGGTCTTAAATCCCATCTCCTTGGCAAAGATTGCTAGAGGAATGGCGGTATGCACCGCCCCAATTACGATCAACTTGGGAGATGGCAAAAATACTTCGACGAATATCCGCGTCTCTTGGCCAGCGTTGTCAGCCAGGGTCACGGTCTCATTCGTTTCAATCCGCAACAGGCGTAAAACCTGATCTAGTGCGCCCCGATCTAGCCCGTCATCCCCCAAGCTACCGGCCGGTTCACCACTGTCATATACCAGCATTTTATTCCCTAAGTTCACTCCATCAACCACCGTCGCCAAACCCACAGGGCGCTCGGCGTCCAATGCCGCGCGTAGCGCCTGGTAGATCTTGCCCATTCTGGTCTCCTGCCCTGGGTCTTTACCAGTTGATCTTTTCGACAAAAATCTCGATTGTTCCGCCGCAGGCCAGTCCCACTTCCCAGGCTGTCTCGTCCGCCACGCCGAACTTCAGCAACTTGGGCCGGCCGGTCTTCAGGGTACGGCTACATTCCTCAAAAACTGCCCCCTCTACACAGCCGCCGCTCACCGAACCCTGCATCTCGCCGCGCGAATTGACCAGCATCTTAGAGCCTTCGCGCCGCGGCGCCGAGCCGTAAGTTTTGACGACAGTGGCTACCGCCACCTCGTCTCCGCGTGCCAACCAATCATCCAAAATTTGAAATTCATCCGGCATGGGTCTACTCCCTTGATTATTGCGGCGCCTTCGGCATGCCCATGCGCCGCAATGCCTCGCGGGCGCGCTCCCGAACCTCCCGCTCCTGGTCGGCACGCACGGCAGCCGAAATACCTGGCGCCACCCCCTCGGCGGCATGCACACGATCGCGCGATTGGCGGCGCTGGGGGCGGCGCTCGTCCAGCACCGACAGGCGCTCGGCCAGGCTTTCCAAACTTTCCAGGTTGTGGACCGGCAAGAAATCATCCACATAGGGTAGGGCGGCCTGTAACCCCTGGGTCAATGGCTGAAATCCCGGCGTACCCAACAAGGGGTTCAACCAGATCAGGCGGTAGCAACTGCGCTGCAGCCGCTCCATCTCTGCACTCAACAATCTGGTGTCCCCCCGGTCCCAGCCATCGCTGATGATCAGTACCACCGCGCCACGGCCTAGCACACGCCGGCCCCACTCATAGTTGAACTGCTTCATTGACTCGCCGATTCGGGTCCCCCCCGAAAAGTCCTGCACAATCTTGGAAACTTCCGAGAGAGCCACATCGATATCACGGTACTTTAAGTAACGGCTGATGCGCGTCAGGCGGGTGCCGAAAACGAAGGATTCCACATCTCGCAGGCCATTGCTGATTGTATGGATAAACTGCAGGAAAATACGCGTATATCGCTCCATACTGCCACTGATATCGCAAAGCACCACCAGGGGCCGCCGCTTATACTTCCGCTCCCGCCAGCTCAATTCCATCGGTATCCCGCCGTACTTCAGATTGCGGCGCATGACCCGCCGCAAATCCAGGTGCCGCCCTTTATGAGAGCTTACCTTGCGCCGCGTGGGCCGTTCTCCCACCCGCCAGGCCATTTGCTGCATCAAGCGCTTGGCCTGCTGAATTTCTTCCCAGGTATACCCCTCAAAATCCTTTTTGCGTAGGATTTCTAGCGGGCTATAGGTCATAATCTCTTCGATTTCCTGATCCTGGTCTTCATCCTGGCCCGTTTCAGTTTTCTGCTTTTTACCGGTCGGCCCCTGCTCCCCTTTTTTTTGGCCGCCCTGGTTCTGCATCGGTGGCGCTCGCAGCGGCTGTACCTGGGGCGTGATCGATCCCGGCACCGGGCTCCCTCCAGCCGTAGCCGTGCGCCAGAACAGGTCGAAGGCCTGGTCATAGATAAGGATTTGTTCGATCCGGTTCACCAGAATCGACAGGCCGGTGAAATAGACATCGTCGCGCCGGTGCCATCCTACATCTTGCAGGGCGCGGATATAATCCATCATCTGGCCAGGGTTGACGTTGACTCCCATGTCCCGCAGCAGCCGGCCAAAGACCAGCACATTCTTAAACAGATACCCCTGAGGACCGCTGAAGTCTGCTGTGCCGAAATTTAGCTGATCAAGTTTAGAGGAGGGCATTGATCCGGCTCATCATCATTTCAACTTCGCGCCCCTTGATCTTCTCAATGTCATCCTGGTACTTGAGGATGGTGCCCAAGGTATTATCTACTACCTCCGGCGCCAGGTCAGTCTGGTCCAGAGCTACCAGGGCCGAGGCCCAATCCAGCGTTTCGGCTACACCGGGCACTTTATACAAATCCTTATCGCGCAGGTCCTGTACGAAGGCTACCAATTGCCGCGTCATCCGTTCCGGCGCCTCCGGCACTTTCATGGAGACGATCTCAAATTCTTTTTCCAGGGTGGGGTAATCGATCCAGTAGTAGAGACAACGACGCTTCAAGGCGTCATGGATCTCCCGCGTGCGGTTGCTGGTGATAATCACGATGGGCGGATGTTCGGCCTTGATTGTGCCAAGCTCGGGAATCGTAATTTGGAAATCGGAGAGTAACTCCAACAGGAAAGCTTCAAACTCCTCGTCGGCCCGGTCGATCTCGTCGATCAACAGGACCGGGGCGCCCGCCTGGCTGGTCTCAATCGCCTGAAGCAAGGGGCGTTTAATCAGAAACTCCTCATTAAAGATGCTGGCAATGGCGTTCTGGTCAGCGACATGATGCGTGGCCTCCATCAGCCGGATCTGCAGCATCTGCCGCGTATAATTCCACTCATACACCGTGTTGTTCACATCCAGGCCTTCATAACACTGCAGGCGAATTAAAGGGCGATCCAACATAGCAGCCAGGACTTTAGCAACCTCTGTTTTACCGACCCCAGCCTCCCCCTCCAGTAACAGGGGCTTACCTAAGCGCAAGGCCAGGAAGATGGCGGTACTGAGTCCGCGGTCCGAAACGTAAAGCCGCTCGCGGAGCGCCTGTTCGATCTGGTCGATAGATTTGGGAAGGTAGCGGGCGACAGGCTCTGTCATTAAGGTAGATTCTCCATTTACTCCGGTAATAATGGCTCAATTATAGCATTTTCAACAGTCGCAGGCCAAGTAACCTTCCAAGAGCGCCCTTGCTGAAAGATGTAGAAAACCCCCGGTTTGCCACGCTCAGGGAAATCGGATATAGTGCATCCTCAAACGCCCTATATTGATTCTGCCCCACCATTGCCTATGCCTCCCATCCTTGCATACCGTTTGTCCCAAATCCTACTTGCCCTTTGCCTCTGCTACTTACTAACCGGCATTAGACCGGCCGGTCAGCCAACTCCAGGCCCAGCGCTGATCCTCTCTCCCGCCGCCACCGAAGCGCCCTGCTTTTCCCTGGGAGACGTGGACCGTGACGGCCTAGTGGCCGTTGCCGATCTCAGGCTAGTAGCTGGTCATTGGCGCGTAGATGGCACGTATGACGTTACCGGAGACGGGAGCACTACCATCGAAGATCTCCAGCTCATTGCGGCTCACCAAAATCAACCCTGCCCGTGGCTGCCCCACTTGAACTATTATCGCACTATGGCGGACGTCCAACCGCTGGCGGAAAACACCACCTGGGGTGAAGGCGCCTGGTTGCACGCCAGGTATATGGTCATCAACAACGTCTATGGCGAGAGCGAAGACCCGGCCAACCTGTGGTACACCCCGGATGGCGCTACAGCCGGGCAAGACGGCCTGATTTTTGCCGCTGCCAACATCAACGCCAACGACGTCACCATTCTTGAACGCTGGCTGGAAAATCCCTTTTCCGCCGTCCGCCTCCTTGATCCCGGACTCTCTCAAACGGGCTACGGCAGCTACCGGGCGGCAGACGGAGGGTACCAGGCCGGCGCCACCCTCGATGTGGTCCGCGGCTTAGGCAGCGTGCCGGACGACACCAACCTATCCGCTGCCCTGGCCGATGGGAGCCGTACCGGTGCCTTTGACGTCGTTCAAGGGGTTTGGCTCCCCTAACCCTTTAACCAGTTGCCCGGGCTACACATCCCCCACCGGTTTGCCTATTATCCTGTTCCTGGGTTTCAAAAACCTGGTCCCCAACATCACGGCGTCCTCTTTTAAGCAAGGGACCACCGAGTTAGCGCACTGCACATTCCACAAAATAAATTATGTCAATTCCAATCCCGATTTACAAGCCAAAGGGCGGGCCATCCTGGACCAACGCAACGCCATCATACTAATCCCGCGCGATCCCCTGCTGCCTGGCGCCAGCTATACCGCCTCCATTACCACTAACGGGCCGCCGAAGACCTGGTCCTTTGCTACAGCCGCAGTTTTGCCATAAGGCCAGAAATTATGGATGTATACCGTTTTCTTGCATCCGCGGCGTAAACCCTTAGCCATTCCAACCTCTGTGGCGACGTGCTGCTTGTTGGTTGGCAGCATCGTTGCCGGATAGCCTGGCGCTACCCTATTCTTTTACCGTCAAGCCAGCCGCTGACTGACCCAGCCGTAGGTGAGTGCCGAGAAGACGAGGTTACGCACAACTTCGAGTCCTACCGCCGTGAACCCTGGCAAGTTACGCTGCCACGGCGGCCAGCGGCACGGATGCCGCGTTGGACAAGTCGGTTTGAGGAGGGCGGCCACACAGGGCCGCCCCTACGTGATAAAAAGACCTGCCAGGGAGGATGCCACCTGGCAGGTCTGAAAAAATCAATTCAACTTTACTCTGGGCAGCCTGCTAACTCCGGGCGCGTCGGGCCGCCTCGGTAATCGCCCGCCTGGCCATCACACTCACCAGGTGGGCGCGGTATTCCTCAGATGCTGTCAGGTCGCTCAGCATGTCCACGTTATCGGCAGCATGTTCCGCTGCGGCCTGGATGGTAGCCTGGTCCAGGCTCTTGCCAGTCAAACCCTGCTCCGTCTTCGTGGCGCGGTAAGCATAGGCGCTGGCGCCGGTGACACCGATGCGGGCAGACGTGCAGGTCCCGGAGCCATCCACGGCCACCATTGCGGCCACACCCACCACCGCATAGCGGGAAGCCGGGTGGGGATACTTGCTATAAGCAGCGCCGGTGCCCTTACTCAACACGGGAACCCGTATCTCCGTCAACACCTCGTTGGATTTCAGAGTGGTAGCCAACAGATCGACGAAGAAATTGTCGATATTAATCGTCCGCTCGCCGCCGGAGCTGACGGCCTTCAACGTAGCACCCAAAGCCAGCACCACCGCCGGCATATCGGAAGCCGGATCGGCATGGGATAGGCTGCCGCCGATGGTGCCTTTATTGCGAACCTGCATATCGCCGATAATGCTAGACGCATCAGCAATCACCTGGCAGCCGCTTTTGATATCCGGCGAGGTCTCCAACATGTAATAGGTCGTCAAGGCGCCGATGACTAATTCATTGCCCTGGCGCTTTACTCCGGCCAGGCCGGGAATCTTGCCGATATCGATCAGCACCTTGGGCGTGGCCAGGCGCAGCTTCATCAGTGGAATCAGGCTGTGGCCACCCGCCAGAATTTTAGCATTATCCCCGTGCTGGTTAAGCAAAGAGACCGCCTCCTGTACCGAGTGGGCGCGGAAATATTCGAAACTTTCAGGTATCATAAGTGGGCCTCCTCATTAGCTATTGTGGTTAATCGCCCGCCACACCTTCTCGGGCGTGAGGGGAATCTCTAAATAGAATATTCCAAAGGGCGGCAGGGCATCTAGCACCGCATTCGCCACTGCTGCCGTCGAAGCAATCGTGCCGGCTTCGCCCACCATCTTAACACCCAAGGAATTATGGGGGCAAGGGGTTTCAGTGCGATCGGTCTCATACATCACGCTTGAATGATGCTACAAACAACTTCGTTGTCCTAAGTTCGTCAACCCTCTTTTTGAGTCGGATATTAACTAGATCGCATTTTTTCGGCTGCATACTCAACGGCTTTCACGATATTGTGATAGCCGGTGCAACGGCAGAAGTTCCCTTCGAGTCCATGGCGAATTTCCTGCTCGCTGGGATTCGGGTTTCGTTGCAGCAATTCAACAGCCGTTAAGATCATTCCCGGAGTGCAGAAGCCGCATTGCAGACCATGTTTCTCCCAAAAGCCTTGCTGCAAGGCATGCAATTTCCCGTCCTGGGCCAACCCCTCGATGGTGGTAATATCGGCGCCCTCGGCCTGGATGGCGAACATGGTGCAGGACTTGACAGCATTGCCGTTCACCAAGACTGTACAAGCGCCACATTGGCTGGTATCACACCCGACGTGGGTACCTGTCAGGCGCAGATTATCCCGCAGGTAATAGACCAACAAGTGGCGGGGCTCTACCTCGCCGCTATAGGTCTTTCCGTTGACCTTCACGCTCATCGCCTTTGGCACTTTCATAACCTCCCTGGAGTGTTCTGGTTTTTAGATTTCGGTTTCACAGGCTAAAAATATCGGATAGCCCGGTCAAACTACGTTGTCTACATCTCTGAAGGATAGTACGTGGCTTTCACCTGGACCTGATATCTGTCCAACCCTTAGCGCTGTAACAGCCGGCGCACTAATAAGAAGATCAGCATAACGCCCAATACCGCCCCAGCCCCCGCCAGGACATACTGCAAAACAGCAGGACCCTTCACTTGGGCCCGGATCTCATCCAATGTCGGAAGATGAGGGGGCGGAGCGATAGGATTTTGATATGCCGTAGTTCCGAACTGCCCCTCCGGCTGCGTGGACGCCCCCTGATTTTCCAGGGCAACAGCGGCTTGGGAGGCATGGATCTGAGCAACCTCGTGCATCTGCTTGTGAATCTTGCGCGCCTGGATCTCATTGGAAAAGCCGTCAAAGGCCTGGCGGATCATGCTCTTGGCGGCGCCATCCACCAGCCGCTGGCCCACCGAGGCGATCATTCCGCCGATCTGGGCTTCTCCATGATAACTTAGCAGCGTGGTGCCATCCGGATTCTCAGAAAGCTCCAATATGCCCTCGCCGTTGATGAAACCGGGAGTTCCTTTGCCCTCCAGATGTAGCTTATAACTGCTGATAGGATTCTTCTCCTTCATGGAGACTTTACCTTGATACGTGCCTTTGACGGCCGCTAGCCCGACATTGAGAGTGGAGGCCCACTCGTCCTCCCCCACTTGTTCGAACCGCTCTACACCAGGCACAACCTGGGCAAAGGCCTGGGGATCGGTAAGCACATCCCAGACCTCTTGTTGTGAAGCATCAAATGTGTATTTACCTGTAATCTTCATGGGACTCCTGAAAAAAGCTCCTAAACATATATCTTTTATCTTTCAAATATTGGGGGGCTGTTCTAAGTAATGGACAAATTCATGTGTTGCCTATTAATTGAGGTAACCGGATGATCTTATTCTAAATTGAAAAGGAACACCTGTCAAATGCAAATATGCCACGCGAGAGCGAAATTTCTATAATCAACGAATCCGATCTATCAAGATATTCCCGACCCACGCGGCCAGTGGCAGTAGCGTGGATAATATCAAGCGGCGTAGGGTATCTGCTGTGTAGGGCCATTCAGGCGCCTCTTGAATTCGCTTTTCGTATGATAGCCAGGCAGAAACCGAATCTGAGAGTGCTTCCATATCCTGCAGCGAACGTGCCTGGGCTTGGACCTTTAATTGGCGGTATACCGTCGCCAAATGGCTGCGCACAGTTTGCAGTTCCGTCTCTTTGGCAGCGGCCATCACTCTATGAGCGCTGAGTAAGCTGAAAAAGAAGATGGATATGGTAAAAACCAATAATCCCAATGCCGGGAGTAGAACTTCCCAATTTAAGAAAAAACGGGGATCTGGCGTAATTACCAAGAACAACGTCATAGTACCGATAACACTCAGCGAGATACCCAGGCTCCAACGTGCAATTGGTTCAAAGTGGCGTAAGTTGAAGATATCAATCTCCTGGGGTAACAGTAGCAACTGAGACATCATTCTGTTGTAGACCACAGTGGCATAGATCACCCAAAAGCCAAAACCTATCAGCGCCATGACCGCGAGAGACCAATATTGCCTCAACCAAAAAAAGGTGTCCGGTCCTTTCCAGAACGGGCTGAACAGCCCTCCTACAGCCATTCCGGCGACAAAGGCCAAAACTTCATAGCGGCGATTGAAAACGGAGATTTCCGTGACATACCGGGCGAAGGCCTCCCCTTCCATTACTACGTAGGAACTGAATGATGCGACGGCGAAAGTCCTCAGAGTGATCAACCAGCGGTAAGTAGCGAGAGCAAAGATGACCAAGATCGGCCACTGGAGGTAATACCGCAAAAATTCTATGTCGAGGAAACTCGGCAAGGACCTATCCAACAGGCCGGCCCCGCCTAACAAAAGCAAAAAAACCACAGCGATGACTACCGCCGGCAAAGGCCACTGTAACCAGGGTACCCTGAAATACAAATCGAGCAGCGTCGGGGAAATATAAGTCTCGGGCGATAGTTCCAAAAACTGGGATTTGCCGCTCATCCTGGCTCCAATTTTCGCCAAAGTAGCAACCGCCTACTCAAGGTGGGTATGCTGATGCTCACCCTGGTGTAGATGGTGGTGTTCGTGGACGACATCGTCGAAGTGGTAATGGCGATGGCGATGGGCCAAATTGCACCGCACCAGCAGTTCTTCATCGGAAAGGATCTCAGCCACTGTACCCATGGCCTCCACCCGGTGCATTTCGTTGAAAACGATCACCCGGTCGGCTATATCATCCAATACATCCAGGTCGTGGGTGGCGGTCACAATGGTATTCCCCTGGCGCCAGCGCTCCTGAATAAAATCGATCAACCAGCTCTGGCTGCGCGGGTCCAGTCCGGCGGTCGGCTCGTCTAACAACCAGATTTCGGGCCGCAGAGAGAGTACCGAGGCAATTGCCACCTTCTTCTTCTCGCCGCCGCTGAGGCGATGGGGAGCGCGGTCGCGCAAGGTAGTAATGTTCAGCCCTCCCAGGGCCTCCGCTACGCGGGCTTCAACTTCCGCCGGGGCGAGATCCAACTGCAGCGGGGCAAAAGCCACTTCATCCCAAACACTGGGGGAGAAGAGCTGTACATCGGAATCCTGGAAGACCAGGCTCACTGCCCGGCGAAATCCAAAGGCAAAATTCTCCTGGTTCAATAACTCTGACGTCAGCCGCGTACCCCGGTACCGGATCTCACCCTGCTGCGCGAAGTATAGTCCATCCATCAACTTCAGCAATGTGCTCTTACCGCTGCCGTTGGAACCCAGAATTGCCAGGCGCTCCCCAGCAAAAATCTCCAGCGACACTCCGTTCAAAGCCAGGTTCTTCTGATCATACGAAAATACTACCTGTTCAATCTCAAAAAGGGTCTCTCGCTGCATTCCGGTCATGATTAGTTCTCTCCATAAGACATAGGTTAGATACACATCCAGCTCTCACCGGCCCAGGTAGATGGCAACTACAGCCACGGCCAAAGCCACGGCCGTCCAAAGCCAATCTCGAGTAGTGAAGGCAAAGGTATGGGCCACGCGCGCTTCGCCGCGGTACCCGCGGGATAGCATCGCCAGGTAAACATCGTTACTCAGATCAAAGGAACGACTTAACAGCCCGCCCATGGAGGCTGCAATCCAGCGCCGCTCCCCGGCGGAATCCATGCGACCCACAATCCGGCTCTTGCGCGCCAGGAACATGTCGTTTGCTGTGTGCAACAGCAGGTAAATGTACCGGTAGGTCATTCCCAGCGTCAGGATAAAGACCTTAGGAACCCGCAGCACGCTGAGCGCCTTTAACAAAGCATTCCAAGGCGTGGTCAACACCAACAAAATACCCATGCTCACCGATGCCCCCACCCGCAAGAGTAGAAAGGCTGCCGTCATGACACCCCGGTCTGTAATCACCAGGAGGGGGTTTGACCACAAAACCAGCAGCGGATTCCCCGGTGTGATAAAGCTAAAGAGGGCCGGGATGGCGATGATGCCGGTAAAGAAAGGCATAAAGAGCCATACCCGCTTGATAAAAAAGCCTAGCGGCACCTGGGACAGCCAGGCCAATAGCAGCGAAAATATATATAATCCCAGCAGCACCGGCAAGCTGCGGGAAAGGCTGATAGCCAACAACAGCGCTAAAAACATTAGAATCTTCGCCCGCGGGTCCAGCCCCTGCAACATACCAGGTTTGTGAGTCATCTCCTCGGCGAAGATATTATTCTCGATAGAAGCCGTCACCTCGGCCAGGGTTCGTTCTACGGCCCCGGCTATTGCATTATTCGATTTCGCCATTCTGATCACCTTTAAACAGCACCATTTCCATAATGAACCATCTTCACATCGAGCTTTTCAGGCTCCATTCAGCTCTTTTGCGGAGCTGCCCGCCGGCTGAGCAGGTATCCCACCCCTAATATCAAGATAGCTGTCAATAAGACCCCAACTACCGCCGACATGACATACCCGGGCACCTCGCCAAGTCCCGGCACGCTGTAATCGGGTAGCGGAGCTATACCTCCAAATGCCTGGCTTATGCCTTGTGGTATAGCCTTGGTCCCCAAGACCTGGGCCAATTCATCCTGGCCCCACTCACCCCAGGCTGTACCACTGGCCAGCAATCCCAGGGGTGTCAGGATTACCAGAATTGCCATGCCAATCCACATCGGCACCAATTGGCGCAAACCCAGGGCGGTGATATCCGTCGCCTGACCCCCGGCCAACTCCAGGATCGGCAGGTTCGCCCGCTGCAGATAAGCCACCACCAGGGCAGTCGCCAGCCCTTCAATGATACTGGCCACAGCCATATGTGGTATCACCATGGCCGGTATCGAAAGGCTCAAGGGGAAAGGCGCATACAGCGGCGTCCCATCGGCGGCGTGAAATAATAAAGGCTGAAGGCCAAATTCCGTGCCCGCTACCAGGGAGGAGATAGTTAGAGCCAGGTATCCCGCGATGAACGCCGCTACAACCCGGCGCGTTGAGGTCAACACGCTATTGCCGCTGATAGTGCGATAAATGAAATATCCCAGGAAGGGTATGATGACGGCCATATTCATCACATTGATGCCATATGCCAAGAGCCCCCCATCGCCGAAGAATAGTGCCTGAATTAACAGCGCGATAGATACCGAAACCATCGCTGCCCAGGGACCCAGCACAATGGCCGCCAGCGTTCCCCCCACGGCGTGTCCGGTGGTGCCGCCGGGTAGTGGCACGTTAAACATCATAATAACAAAGGAAAATGCCGCCATCAGCGCCAACAGCGGTACCATGCGCTGGTTCAAACGGCTGCGCAATGCCACACTCCCCCGCCACCAAAAAAAGAGGGCCACCGCATAGCCGATCAGGCAGGTTAATGGACTGAGATAGCCATCGGGGATATGCATAGGCTGAAAATGGAGCATTGCCATCAGTTGGGTGGTATCCTGGATGTACATTTCTCTTACTCCTTCTTTCCATAACTCCACGCCTACAAGCAGTGAGCACAGCGGCCAAAAATCGCCAGGTGGTCAAAATCCACTTGAAATCCATACTCCTCTAACAAAAGATGTTCCACCGGCTGCAGCACCTGCACCCCCAACGAGATCGTTTCGCCGCATTTGCGACATACCAAATGGTGGTGGGGTTTTTTTCCTACCTTATACTCATATTGGGTGACGCCGCCACCCAGCTTTGTCTCGCTGATGAGATGCAGATCCTTGAGTAATTCTAACGTGCGGTATACGGTGGAAATATCCAGGTAGGGATACGTATCTACCACCGCCGAGTGGATCTGCTCCGCGGTAATATGTCCGGTACGATGCCGGATCACATCCAGAATCATCATCCGTTGTGGCGTCAGGCGATAACCTGTTTCCCGCAATGCGGTGTAGAGCTCATCTAACTGATCCATCATATCTCATTTCTATATTCTCGTTGACAGCGTTTACCGTAACTACTGCGGTCAATACGCCAAATGGCTTATCGCAATTGATTGCAATTATAAGTATAAGTATCTGCGTCCAGAAGTCAAGTGCTCAAAAAAGCTACACTGGGTCAAACATTAGTAATTTATAAGAGATGAAATAAAATTATAGAAAAGGTGAAACATTTCACGGGGAATTTCGATATATATAGTAGAAATAAATGGTTGCAGATGATCGTATCAGGTTTGATATAACCATCCAGCGGCAAGGGAAAAACACCAGGGTCAGACAGGCGCTTAGGCAAAGTTAGTTTATTAATGTCGGTCAAGCAACGAACTCCGGTTAGTCAATTAACATAGTAGCGCTGTAGTCCCCCTGTTTGACTCCCGGGCAAATACGCCCGGGAGTCTTTGCGTTTAGACATTTATATCGAAATAAGCAGGTGGCTGCACCCCACCAAAGCCTTTGCTGATCAGCCTGGAAATTCCTTCCGATCGCCTCCCGGCCGGACAAGGTCGTCACTTAGGGGTAAACCAGGTATTTACTGTATACCCGCCTATCACCACGTCAATATTCACCTGGAACCCAGCCGGCTCATTCACAAAGATGCGGCGACAACTGCTTATCCCGTCGCTGCCTGTCACCGCGCTGCAGGCGGAGATCCGGTTCTGGAAATGCCAACTGCTCTCCATCGCCTGCCCTGTTTGCGCTGCGCCGTTAATCCGCAGCCGGCCATATACCGTCAGCGCCCCAGTCTGAGGCGGGCTGCCGTTCGACACCCAAGCGCAGA
>SHYO01000109.1 GCA_009692745.1 Chloroflexota bacterium | reverse complement strand
GTGCAACCCGGCGCGGCAGCAGAGCTATTTCTTGATCCAAAAGGTCCAACAGGGCACGGGACTTCCCCCGTTCTGCCAGGGACCAGGCCAAACTCACCTGGCCCTGATCCAGGTAAAGTTCTACCAACTCTTGGTAAACGCTCTCCCGACCCAACAGAAAATCGGGACGGAACTCCACCATCAAACTATGGCGCAAGCTCTCAAGATCGGCAATTGCCGCCTTAAGCTGAGTTTCAGCCTGGAAGGTGTGCCCCGCGCAGCGTGCTAAATGACCTAAGAGATGATGCCCTCGGTAGGTTACCCAGGGCAAGTCGCAGAGTTGGGCTGATTCCAATGCTTTTATAGCCATACTTTCGGCATCCTTGGACGCTCCCAAGTCTGCCATGGCCCACGCCGCGACTAAATCGGCATCTGCCCGATTTGGAGTTAATCCAGCGGATCTAAACCCTGCACTGGCGGCAAGCGCCCGCTCTTTGGCCAGCACTGCATCTCCCTGTAACCAATGGAGGCGCGCCAGGTAAAGATCACATATCCCAATCCAAACTTCCAACTGATCCTGGGCGAAAAGACGGCGGGCTTCAACTAAGGCAGTGATAGCTTGATCCATCCGGTGTAGATATGCGGCTGCTATACCCTGATTGGCCAGAGAGTGGGCCATCTCGTAACTTGCTCCCAAATCAGCAAACTCCTGCCGAATTTGGTCGCACCGGGTGACAACTTCCTCATACCGGTTTAATTGTAATAAACAGTCCGTGATGTAGAGTTCAATTAAAGCAGCATCGCGCCGATTACCCAAAGAGATAAAGGTCTCGCGCGCCCGATCAAATAACCTTAAAGCTTCATTGCAACGCCCCAAATAAAATAATGTAAAGGCCCGGCTTAGATCAATGCGCGCCAATGTCAAATGGTGTCCCAGGCGCTTTGGCACGATATATGCTGCATCACAGGCAGCCAGAGAGCTCCGGTAATCTCCCATATTGCGCAATACAATTGAGCGATTCAAATCCGCCCAACATGCCATTAAGGCAAATTCCTGCCCGAGGCTCAAATAAATTTCCCGGGCCTGTTCCAGGCATTCTAAAGCTAATTGATCCCGTCCCAAACGGCTATAAATAGGAGCGATATTCAGCAGAAGAGTTGCCAACCGCAGTGGTTCGTGGTGCTCCTCAAATATGGTGCGAGCACGCTGCGCCAGGTTGAGAGATTCACTATAGCGACCGAGGTTTGTCAAAGCGGGAATGTGGCCAATCTGAGTCCGAGCCCATTCTACCGGCAATCCTGCATCCAGATAAATTAAACTAGCTTGCTCGAAATAAGGCAAAGATTCCCGAAAATGCCCCCCGTACCGCAAAGTATTCGCCAAGCCACGCAACCCTTCACCCCGGTATCTTAGCACGCCAGTGGTATCCGCTACTTGAAGCATGATTTGACAGACAAATTGGGCCTGGCGTAAATCTGCCTGATAGAAATGATCTAACCGGGATTTCAGCAAACCCATGATCTCATCTCCGAGAAACTCGGGATAAGATTCGAGTATGACCTGCACGGCCGAGAGGTCACTGCAACCGTACAAACCCTCAGCCATTTGGCCAATATCCTGAATGGTAGGTAGAAATTCAAGTGTTTGGAATTTTGTTGCGAGATTCATGCTACGACTCCCTACGGCCGGTATTGATTGGGGAGTGAGATACTCCCACAATATCCCACTTAAGCCTATAGAGCCACGCCATTTAGCAAGATCTCGGTATCGCCTGATTCAAGGCGCAGATCATAATTTCCGGGTGTTAATGGGCCCAAAATAAAGTTGCCGTCGATTAGATCGGCCTGGGCTAAAATCTGCTCTTGGCGCCGGATCTCTACCACACCTGAGGGGGTCGGATCTGCATTGGATATTACCAACCCGATGATTTGTCTTTGATTGCGAACCTTAAGGTCACTTTCGGGGCTTAGGGTAATGGTATATTCCTCCGCCTGATATAAAGCCACCTCGGATTCACCGCGCACGCCACCATAAGCGAAGCTGCGGTTGCCCGATTCCCCCCCCCCGGTTGGCAGCAGTGTGCCCACCAGGGTCCTCAGCCGTCTTACCAGCCCAGTCGCCGTGAAAGGATCGGGTTGCGTAAGGAAAGTTTCCAGTTGCGCCACTTCTTCACGACAGAGAGAGCAAATAGCAAGATGGGCCTGGATATCGTCTTGCTCCACCGCTGAAACAAAGCCGAGTTGATATTCGCCCAGGTGTTCCGCTGAGGGACAGGCCACCCGATGCAGTTGAGATTGCAATCCCGATTGCAAATCTCGATATACATTTGCCCGGCTCAAGCAATAAGGACATTCGGCTAAATGGTCCAAAGTATCTTGCGTGCCATCCTGGTCAATATACTGTATTAGGACCTCATCGTCCAAGGGTGGTGGGTGCTTACATGTCAACATCGCTCTTCTCCGTCAGGTTGTGTGGTTTGCAGGCTTGTTAATAATTTTAGCTTGACTCTTACACAAATAAACGACCTGCCGGGCCAAAATTTGCATGTTCCCCCACGACCCATCGATCAGTCATGTAATGCCCGTTGCCACAGAGGTGCAAATTTTTAAGGGCAAAATCGGGGACAGAAATAAGAATCTGCTGCTTATATCTGGACATACTTTTCAATTTCTTGGTTGCGGCGCAAGCGATTCATAACATTGCGCTTCACATTATAAATTTCGGATATATCGTTAAAATGTTGGGGATAAGCATCTAAGAGCTCTTGAGGCTTCAGGCGATTTACAAAGCAGCCATACGTGATGATAATTTCCTGTTCATCCTTCAACAGGCTCCTGATATATTCCCATAATTGCATGCGATCAATGCGTTCATCTACCGCCGGATCAATACGCGGCTCCTCACTTCCACCTTCCAACTCATCAAGGCTACTTGATTCCACCCGTTCGCGACGCAAACTATCCAGAATGGCACTATGCACGCACATTTTCAGGAATTTTAGAATGCCGGCTAGTTCCTGAGTTTGGGTAAATTTCTCAGGCTTTAAACTGGCCCACATCCGGGCAAAAGCTCCATTGCAGTAAAATTCCGCGTCCTCCCCAGTGCGTGAGAAGCTAGGGTGAGATTTCACCCAGTTCAGTACAGAAGGTTGATATTGTCCGTAAATCTTCTGCCAGGCATATTGGCTGCGGCCGGCGATGGCCCTACGAAAAAGCTCGAAACAATAATCCTGTACAGACACGGTGCGGCGGAAAAACCGGGCCGTCTCTTCAGCGCATCTTTGTGCCAAACTATCGGTATCCATAGTGTGGAAATCAAGTATGGTCATCGTATCATTCATCCCCTTGTGGCCATTTAGGACATCATAACACCTTTTGAGCTGGATTTCAATAACCTTCAATTCACAATGAGCCGGACGCGAGAGACCAGACTTTCGTAATCCCAACCGGAGGCATAAACATCCAAATGCAACAAATGGAAAGGCCGAGGATTCATTACTTCCAACAAATTAGGTGAGTTATATAGATACCAGACATTATGGGGCACACGTTCGCTATAGAGGGTATTATTCCCAGAATCGGCATAGAAACCGTGATACCATTCGTTCTCATTCCCAAATTGGTCTCGATAACGAATGCGAAGAATGATGGGATACTCAGAACTTTGGTACCCTCCTCCTGCCAGGCTCTGAAAAATCACTTGTACCTCGGCCTGTAGTCTGAGTAAGGTAATATTATCGGGCAGATCTTTATTGATGATTTGGCGTAAGCCAACAATCGCGCTATTACCTTGGGTATTAGTACGAAAGAAGTGAACAGCCTGCCGATCACCACTAACTACTAACTGATACTGGCCATCCAGATTACCACCATCCCCTCCCTGATCGAAGAAAGGCCGCCACCCGACATCTAAAGGTTCGGTAAAATCTCCGTTTAATATCAGGTCACGAGCTGCTGGTACAGGAGGTTGAGGAGGCTCGTTCAGATTTACGCGGGTACGCTCTTGGCGCCGTAGAATAACTTTCTGGCTGGCTGCAGTGACCAAGGCATCACTGGTATAGCTCACTATGTTACTGGCTCCGTTATCCACTTCAACCTGATAACTACCGGCCCCCAGCACGATAGATTGTACTTGTGGGGTACGTACCTCGAAGTGCAAGGGGCGGCTGGCAGGTTGTGGAGACCCCAAACCCACATTACCCCCTCTAACCTCTAATGTCAGATTGTAGGGTTGTGGGCTTTGGTCGAATCGGGGACGGCGCACTTCCACCAAGATTACTTCACTGTCCCCCTGCAATCGCGCCGTACTCCAGGAATCCTTAGTATTCTTAAAGAAAGTCAACAGTGCCCTGGCACTGGAATCAGTCCGGATCCGGGCATGCTCGGATATCCAGACAGGACTTGCATCACTGGTAATCCCCCTGGGAGGGCCGCCACCTGGCTCCTCTACCAAAACCGTGCCATTAATTACCACTAACTCGGCCGGTTCTGAGTCCGTGGCGTTTCCTATATACCAGCGCACCCCTAAGGGGACCGCTACTACCAAGGCACAAAAGATGGTAAAAGCAGTCCATAAGATACTCCACGCTAGAGTAACAGAATTACGCCGCAAGGCAGTCATGAGTAGCGCACCTCGAATGTGCGAAACTCCCCTGAAGCTAACTTCCAGAAAGATTCTACTTTTACCACTTCAGCCGCAGATGGCCCTTGATGTAACCATGAATCCAACGTTTCTACAGCAGAGTGCCGGCCCTCTGCCACCACGGAAACACTATCATCAGGCTCATTGCGCACCCAACCAGTAACGCCCAATTGGGCTGCATGCTGTAAAGTATGCATACGAAATCCCACACCTTGGACTGCACCAACGACATTCGCTTCCAAACGTATTAATTCTTGATCCATAACGCAATCTTCAGACTTCATACTTGATAATCCGGATGAAACTCTCGGCCTTCAGTGAAGCGCCGCCGACCAAGGCACCGTCAATATCAGGTTGTAGGAGGAGACTATCAACATTTTCAGGCTTGACACTGCCTCCGTAAAGAATCCGGGTATTTTCAGCGACACCAGCGCCATACTCACGGGCAAGCCATTGGCGCACAAAGCCGTGCATGGCTTGTGCATCCTGGGGTGTAGCAGTACGCCCTGTCCCGATAGCCCAAACAGGCTCATAAGCTATGACCACCCGGCCGGCCTCTTCGGCTGTCAGTCCCGCCAGATTACCACTTAATTGCGCCGCTACGACCGATTCCTGATTCCCGGCACTACGTTCTGCTTCTCGCTCTCCGACGCAAAGAATCGGTGTCAAATTCACCTGGCGACGTTCCTGCCCTGCAGCTAAAGCGCTCTTGACTTTTTGATTAATGAATTCATCCGTTTCATGAAAATATTGGCGCCGTTCGCTATGCCCCAATATAACATACCGGCACCAACAATCTAGCAACATATCGGGCGAGATTTCGCCCGTAAAAGCGCCTTCAGCGGCAGGATAGAGGTTCTGCCCGCCCAATTTTAGATGTTTATCCCGAACCATGCGCCCTATAGGATAGAGCATCGTGAAAGGTGGACAAATAACCACCTCGCGATCCTCAAGATACTCAACCACAGCTAGTAAGGACTCGGTGAGCTTAATAGCTTTACCGATGTCCAAATACATTTTCCAGTTTCCTGCAATTAGCGGCTGGCGCATATATTCCTCCTATAACAAAGTTACGTGCCAAATTAATCCGCCACAGAAATTGCCGGAGTTGATGAGAATGTCTCTTTAATAAAGTTACATTTAGATGGCACAGATTCTTCATGGATAAATCCCTAACTAAATTCAATAAGGTTGCGCAAGGAGCCTCTAAAAATTAGATGTAGCCCCCTTCCGGCAACCAGCCTTTGCGTATCAAGACAGTGCGCAGATGGCCCAACAATTCATGTTCCCCAGCAATGGTATCCAGGAGTTGAAATAGGGTGGTAGAGAAGTAGGCTTGGTGGTGACCATCCAGATGGTATACATAAAGGAGAAAACCCATGCCGGTCTGCCAGATTTCAACACACTCGACATCGCCAAAACTACCCACTTCAGCAATTCTGCGCCCCTCAAACTCCACCCAAGTAGAATTCCGCACCCGTAGTACATTGGCTGCTTTTTGAATAACATTGAGAATATTTTGGCCTTCTTTAGAATGAGAATCCAAATTGATATTGACCAGCCCGGTTTCCATCCGTTCTTTTGCCTCCATAAGCGTGTTAGTCTCGTTTGATTCTACATCGGAGATAGGGAGAGGGCAAACCCCAAGAGTATCTCATTAACTATACCTAAACCTTTACTTTTTTCTGTTCATTTCTTAACAGAATATCCCTATTCACTAGACATACAGCATCTTCCGTAATAAATGCAATATTATTGCCCGCTACAGCCCATATCAAGCTATTTCATACCGAAAGCAATATTTGCAGTCATCTATATATAGTGTTACATAGACATGGTACACTAAATACAGAGTTTGGTTGGACCGATCTTGATTTGGATAAATATAGGCTCATTGACTTGGGAAGTTAGATGTGATAAGATAGCCACATAAATCTCACTAAAACAGTAAGGGGGACGGTATGCATCTCAAGGGATTCAGTAAAGAACAACAGTTGATAGCTCTACTGTTATCCCTTATGGTATTGATCATGGTGGCTGCTACTTATCCGCATATGTCAGCTAACCATGCCCAGGCTATGCAGCCCATGTACGGAACAATAAATGCTAATCCTGAGGTATTCCCCTGGGATTGGGCCGCAGTTGGGGGCATCAGCGCCGCTCTCATCGCCCTGGTAGGTTTAGCCTGGATGCGCCGCCACCTCCCCTAGCAGTTTGTCATTGATGGTTTGATACCTTGGCGCATGGGCGCGGTAACCGCGCCCCAACCGATTATCCCCTTTCCTGGCGCCGAGGAAATAGACCCTTCTTTAATCCGGTTGCTTCTGCAGAAATTCCAAAACCACCTGGTTATACCAGCCAGAATATTCCTGATTGGGGAAATGACCGGCGCTTGGTACAATCCACAATTGACCCTGGCGCAAGCGTTCATATATCTCCAAAGCGATTCGGGGCGGGAAAAAATGATCCCGATCACCATGGATGACCAGGACGGGGAAATTGATTTCCGCCAGACGCGGTGATGCGGGGAATAGACAATCAGCCGGCTTATGAATCAAATCAATCCATAGTTGCGCCAGTTGTTGCCAGTAATCAGGTCCATAGACCTGGCCATGAATACGCTGCATCCAACTGAGCAAGCCGGGACGTGAATGCATCAACGCTATCTCTCGCCGCAACAGAGGTTCAACTTCCGGCAAAAAATAATAGGTAGTATCAGTCCAAACCATGCGCTCCACCCGGTCTGGATGCTCTACAGCCATCAGGAGTTGTAACATGGCCCCTGCACTTACTCCAACAAACATAGCACGAGCGATCCCCAAATGATCTAACAAGGTCAGCACATCATCGACCAGTAAACGATAGTCTATGATCCCTGCCGGATTATCGCTGCGTCCATGCCCGCGGAGATCAGGTACAATTAGTTTGTAATGTCGCGCCCATACAGGAATCTGTGGACGCCATGTAGTTTCCCCACTACCAAGGAAATTGTGCAGTAAAACCACGGGCTTGCCTTCTCCATGGAGTTGATAATAAAACTACATTTCATTGATAAGCGCATAAGGCATTGATACTATCCCTCACTTATGACAAAAAGTGGAGTTCACATTCCCCTGTAAAACGTACTTTTAATCGACCCGCCATAGATCGCTTTTCCTGATGACAACTCGCTCTCGCTGATTATAATCTGTAGTGAAGAAAAAACAATAGTCGTATTCGTCCGCCCTGGGGAAATGACGTGGGTGGTAGAAATGAGATCACTGCCGCAACAGAGCGGAAATGAAGTACTGCTCTACGTTGATATTCTCCGGCTGCGCTTGACTACCGAATTGCACACCAGCTATAATGTGCTACCCCGATATGAGGTCAAATGTAAACCATGGTAAACCATAGATGTCCGGTTTGCGGCAGTCATATTAAACGTATACACCGGCGGCCTATTGATCGTCTGTTGAGGTTGTCTGCCCCACTTCATCGTTACAAGTGTCGTAACCCTGCTTGTCGCTGGAAAGGAAACATGCGCGCTAGCCCGCGCATTGGCAAGAGCCCGACCCGAGTAGGGCAGGTACTGATTTTTGTCGCTATTTTAGCCTTAGTCGCTCTACTCAGCGTAGCCCTTATTTCCTTCATGAACAACAGAGCATTACCCACAAAATTGCCAGAAGAATCCATGATTGGCAATCTTCAGGCACTTGGTGTACTCTATCTTTGGTAGAGGGAGGTAGTGGGGTGATCTGTATATCAAGGATGCCATAATCCGGGGAGAGTACATGGGCACTACTTCAGCATACCCACCATTGCATACCGCCGAACACTTGTTGACTGCGATCCTTGCGCGTCACTTTCCAGAAATGACGAACTACGCTTCAAGATTCAAGAGTCGTAAGTGCGTTTTTGAATTCGATTATCCACACCCTATCCCTGTAGATCAGGTCAAAGCAGTCGAATCCGAACTGCAGGCAATCATTTCAGCAGCCGCTGCAGTAACTACCTATGAATTAGATCGAGAACAAGCCGGCTTTTTGCCGAACCTGCACCAGGTCCCGGCGGATGCCGGCACCGTGCGGGTAGTGCGTATCGGCGAATATGATATGCGGGCGTGCATCGGACAACATGTATCTCACACCTACGAAATTGAGCACCTGCGGCTGCCTACCTTCATGGAAATTGAGACAGGACGATGGCGTGTAAATCTGGTAGTGGATTAGCTTATTCCACTTACGATTATGACAGAATTGAACACGAATGAAAGGAACGTATTAGGTATCTTAAGATGGCCGAGCGATTTTATCTATACCTTAGCATTTCCCCAGATTTGAGGGCTGAACGCGAAACTCTATTCCAAATGATTGCTCATCTTCCAATAAACGTAGGATTCGTTATTAAAACCACTCCGGGAGGGAACGAAATCCCAGCTTTGGATGTATTGCAGCGGGCAAATAGCCATATTTTTATATTAGGTGGCGATATTCAGGCACCTATGGGTATAGAATGGCAAGTGGCGCGAGGTATCGGCAAGCAACATAACAGATCTCAGTTGTTCGTAAAAGACATCGGCCACACCCTGGCAGCACAAGCTTTTCTGCATCATGTGGAAGAAACATGGATTCATTATAAGGAACCCAGCGAACTACAAAATATTATCCAACCTCAAATTGTTGAACAGGTGCTGGATGGGCAGAATCGATTTGGCCTGACAGTTGCAGAGATTGAACGGTTGAGAGATTTACAAGAGAAACTTAAGAACAGCAGCCCAACCCCCGCTGAAGCAATTAGTGGCAAACTCTCTGCAGGTGGTGTCATTTTTGCGCCTGGCCGGGATGAACCCACGGGTGGAGTTTTGGTAAACAAAACCTCTAAACAAGCCGGTAAAAGGTGAGTTTTCATATCCCAGATAAAGCGGAGATCGGTTGGTACTTAACAACCCCAAGGATGCCTGTATGGCCTTCTATGACGTAGTAGCTTTCGGCGAGAATATGTTGCGATTAAACCCACCAGGGATGGGGCGCATACCTCAAACCGATACGTTCGAAGTACGCTCTGTGGGCGCCGAAGGGAATGTGGTGGCGGCTCTGGCCGCCTTAGGATTGCGGACCGCCTGGTTATCGGCCTTGCCCGATTCTCCATTGGGACAGCGCGCCCTTTATGATTTGCGGGCTTTAGGTGTGGATACTTCTCATGTGCGCCTCATACCAAATGCGCGTATGGGGCTCATGTTCATGGAATACGGCGCAGGAGCGCGCCCTAATGTCATTACCTATGATCGAGAGGACTCGGCATTTGCACAGTTACATGCTGATCAATTGGACTACCAGGTAGCCAGCCAAACCCGCTGGTTTCATACAACCGGCATCACTATTGCTTTAGGAGACGGTCCTAGAGAGTGTACCCGCCGATTGATCGCCAACGCCAGAGACGCAGGTAGAATGGTTAGCTTCGACTTGAATTATCGATCCCGCCTATGGAACCAGGCGGATGCAGCAAGAGCCTGCCAATCCATCGCCGCCGGAGTTGACGTACTATTCGGGGCGGAACGGGACATGCGGGCACTTTTCGGAGCCACCGGCTCTCCGGAAGATGTAGCACGCTTTGTTCATGATCGTATAGCATGTGTTACCCTTGTCATGACCAGAGGAGAACATGGCGCCTTGGCGCTCACTAATGACGGCGCCATTTGCCAGGTGCCCAGCGTGCCCACTACGATCGTAGATCGCATTGGGGCCGGCGATGCATTTGCAGCCGGTTTTATTTATAGCTCGCTTAAAGAGCTAGATGTGGAAACCTCGCTCCGTTACGGTGCAGCATTAGCAGCCCTGAAGTTGACTATTCCTGGAGATGTCGCTCTCAGTAGCGCCGTAGAGCTGGAGAACATCGTGCAGCGCCCGGCACGCCCTGGGGATGTGCATCGTTGACCGGCGCCACCGTCGCAAGGCAATAATCCCCACTTGTGTAAAAATGACCGGAAAGGCGGGACACTGGGATCATTGAGAAAACATGTGATGACCGGGGGTCATCAAGGAGAAACTAGATGAAGCCGCTAACAATTGCTGAGGGGTTGAAGTTCAAAACTTTAGATAGTGTAGCTTTTTCACCAGATGGACAGAGAATTGTCTTTACTGCTGGCTATCGCTGGAAGTGGAATGCTCAGGAAGGGGAGAGGCATATCTGGATGTCCGATGTGGCTAAGGGGCAGACAGCCCCTTTCACACAAGGATCACAGGTTGATAAGGCACCCATCTGGTCCCCTGATGGAAACTGGCTGGCCTTTTTATCGGACCGGGCCGCACGGGGTAAATTTCAGATCTATGTGATGCCTACGCGCGGGGGGGAAGCCCGGCGCCTGACAGACCTACCCGACGCACCCTCCGATTTGCATTGGTCGCCTGATAGCCGCGCCATTACCTTTCTGAGAACCGTTCCCACATCTGCTTCAGAAGCGGAGCGGCTCAAACAGGGCAATGATGCCATTATCTTTGATACCCATCTAAAGCCCCGTCAGATCTGGGAAATCCGGCTGGATGCGAATGATCCCTACCCCATTCTAACGCCGGAGGTGCAGATCTGGGAGTATGCTCCCTCTCCAGATGGCCAAACCTTCGCTTTGGTTTGCTCGGATACGGCTTTTGAAGGAAGCTGGTTTAGGAGCAAACTGTGGCTTGGGCACCGCAAAGATGCTGGCGCCGGAACCTCCCAAGAATTGGCCCTGATGTATGACCCAGGCGATCGGCAAATCGCGGCACCGGTATGGTCACCCGATGGTCGCTGGATTGCTTTCCTGTGCAGCACATGGAGTGATCGGGGAGCTATCGGTGGTGATCTCTATCTCGTCTCCGCCCAAAGGGAATCCACCGAGCCTACGGTATATTGTCTTACTCCGGAATTCCAGGGTAGTATGAGCCAGGCCAACTGGTTGCCGGATAGTCAAAGTTTGATTGGTATTGCCTGGTTACAGGGAGAACAGGGCATTGTACACATTCCCTGGGATGGCTCCTCCAGTAAGTCACCGCAAATCCTGTGGCAGGGTATGGCTGGTTTCTCCCCGCGGACCACGCCAGCACTGAGCATTTCTCCTGACAGCCGTATTTTCGCGGCCGTGCGAGAGGACCCAGCAACCCCGCCAGAGGTGTGGAGCGGAACCCTTGGCCAGCACATACAATGGCGCCAGGTTAGCCATGTACAACCTCCATTGGATTATGATCTGGGCCAGGCAGAATCGATTACCTGGACCAGCCATGATGGCCTTAAAATCCAAGGCTATGTCATATACCCGCCTGAATACACCGCGGGACGGCCACATCCGTTGGTGACGGTAGTACACGGAGGGCCTAGTTCTGCCCATGCGGCCCGCTTTTCCCCTATTCAGGATTGGGCCGCATACTTGGCCGCGCGCGGCCTGGTTGTGTTTATGCCCAACCCCAGGGGCAGTGTCGGATGGGGCGTAGCATCAACTGAATCGAACCTGGGAGATATGGGGGGGCAGGATCTACAGGATATCCTGACAGGGATTGATTTTCTGGTCTCCCAAGGCGTTGCTGACACCAACCGGTTAGGTATCGCCGGTTGGAGTTATGGTGGATATATGGCAGCCTGGGCAATTACGCAGGATCAGCGTTTTAAGGCCGCAGTCGTAGGCGCCGGCATCACCGATTGGCGGGCGTTTCACAACGAAGCAGATATCCCCGATTGGGCTGAGCTCTTTCTGCTGGCGAACCCGTATCACCAGCCAGAGGTATATGAGCGCTGGTCCCCTATAAACTATGTAAGCGCCGTACAAACGGCTACCCTCATCTTACATGGTGAGCAGGATAAGGAAGTACCTGTAGGCCAGGCAATTGCCTTTTACCGGGCCCTGAAATTCCTGGGCGTAGAGACTCAGATGGTCATCTACCCCAGGGCAGGGCATCCGGTCCTGGAACGACCCCACCTGGAAGATATGTTAAACCGGCTGGTGGATTGGTTGAGCAGACATCTGACACTGGGCGGATTTGACTCCTAAAGCAGTTTGAATAGACTTACAGAGACTTAAACATTTTCCTAGGAGCACGTGCATGTCATTGGTAAATGACTGGTTTACAGGATTCCCCGGTAAAAACCTCTATGATATCTCTGAAAGTCTGCGGCGCGGCTTTTGGAGTTGTGGTTATTCCGCTACATGGATGCAAGCGCAGAGTACGGAGCTACCGTACCGCGCGACGGGCCGTTGGCGTAACCAGGATGTGGCCTTAGAATGGGAACCCAACCGCTTCGCGAAGCTCACGATGCAGAGCGAGGACAAAGCAGTAGTGGACGGTCTATCCTTCATGGTGCAGATGAAACCGGTCCTACAATATGTAGACGCCAAGGGGCAGATCGTCTACGAGTGGTGGCCGGGTCGCCCCACGGGTCGGCTAAAAACACTGGCAGAGAGTGGGATTCAAAATCCAAAACAACTGCGCTAAAGCGCCTATACTGCGTGATGGAAAACCCCTGGCGACACGGAATTTCCACCACGCAGTATTTTTATTCGGTTTTCGCCAACTCTGTGGACCAACCGGTGTGCTCACCCCGCATTAAACCGATGAACTGATCAAACAGATAACGCGCATCATGCGGGCCGGGAGAAGCTTCTGGGTGGTATTGGACACAGAAAACCGGGAGAGAGCGGTGGCGCATGCCTTCCACGCATTGATCGTTCAGATTTAGATGCGTAATCTCCACATCTGACGGTAAAGATTCAGCATCCACTGCAAAACCATGATTGTGGGCTGTGATTTCCACGTGGTTTGTGAGTAAATTCTTCACAGGCTGATTCCCACCATGATGGCCAAACTTGAGTTTGTAGGTTTGGCCACCAAAAGCCAATCCTAAAAGTTGATGACCTAAGCAAATTCCGAGTGTAGGTACCTGGCTCATTAAAACACGCAGATTGCGGACGGCATAGTCGAGCGTTGCAGGATCTCCCGGGCCATTGGAAAGGAACAATCCATCGGGATGCAGCGCCAATACTTCCTCGGCCGGAAAATTTGCCGGCACCACCGTAATACGGCAACCGCGATCCGCTAGTAATCTCAATATATTGTGTTTAATTCCGAAATCATAGGCAACTACATGCCAGGGTCGATCTGCGCCTATCGGCACCGAACTAGGATCCAATGCGCCCAGTGGGAAGGATATATCTGTCCAGACGTAAGGCTCGGCACAAGTCACCTCCATGACAAGATTACGGCCGATCATCCCCGGCGCGGCATCTACCTTCTGCAGTAGGCTTTCTTTGTTGAAATCCTCGGTGGAGATATACCCTTTCATGGCGCCGCAGGAGCGGATATGGCGTACCAAAGCCCGGGTATCGAGATCGGTTATACCCAAAACATTCTTCTGACGCAACAACTCGTCTAGTGACTGGGTAGAGCGCCAATTACTGACGACTGGGCTAATCTCCCGCACGATGAGAGCTTCCGCATACGGTTGCCAGGCCTCAGCATCTTCCAGGTTGACGCCGTAATTACCAATATGTGGATAGGTCATTGTGACAATCTGACCCTTATAGGAAGGATCGGTTAAAATCTCTTGATATCCCGTCATACTGGTATTGAAGATAACTTCCCCGTCGCGCTCACCAGCAGCACCAAAGGATTCACCTGCAAAGATGGTCCCATCTTCTAATATAAGTACAGCTTTAGATCGAGCCATGAGAACTCCTGCTAACTAATAGAGAATACAATGATAGCGTACATCTCTCTTATTTGACCGTTTTGTGGTAATGGCGCGCCAAGATGATCCCCAAGATGATGATAATTCCTCCCAGAATCTGTAACCACTGTAGCCTTTCACCCAGGAGAAAATAGGCTAAGGCAGTGGCGACTACCGGCACGAGATTCGAATATACTGCTGTACGGGCTCCGCCCAGGCGCTGCACACCGATTGACCAGATAACATAGGCCAGCACAATAGCCATACTAAAAGAATAACCTAAAGCGGCCCAACTTTTCAAGGAGATGACAGTCCAATCCTGTGCGATAATATCCGGCACAGTAAATGGAATCAAGGCCAGCGTTCCGATTACCATGGTAATAGCTGTCAGAGCAAGTGGAGAGTATTTACTCAATAGAGGTTTAGATATGATCGTATATATGGCCCAGCACAAGGTAGCCAATAAGATAAGTAAATCACCCGACAATGTTTCGAAACCGAATTTGAAACCAGATTCTCCTCCGGTAATGACCAAAATCATGCCCAAGAGAGAGGCCATAATACCCAACCAGGCCCGGCGGGTTATCTGCTCCACGTGAAGAAAACTGCCGAGCAAGGCCACAAAGACAGGAGAGATGGCAAGGATGAGAGAGCCGTTCCCCGCGGTAGAATGGTCAAGACCGATAGCAAAGAAGATTTGATAGAGCGTATTACCAATCAAACCTAACGCCACAAATGCGGGCCAATCCTCGCGGCGAATCGTTATGTGTCCCTCGATGAGCCTAACGAGTATTATCAAAGTAACAGCAGCAAGCGCAAACCGTAGGCCATTAAATGAAAGGGGGAGAAATTCCCTAAAAGCCATCTTCATTATTGAAAAATTGAGTCCCCAAATCAATACATTCAGGAGCAAAAATAAATCCGCTTTGCCTAATTGCGCCGCGGATCTGAATGGATAAGCCTTAGATGCTGCAGAGCCTCCCACCGTGTCAGCAGGTTGGGGGGACTCTGCAACATTTAGGAAATCAGGGGATTGAGATTCAACTTTCGCTGCCGGCATGCACGCTGGAACCTTCGCCGTTGAGATGGATTTCGGGAAAAACCTGAAGGATCACCGCAGTTTCATCACATGCTGGAAATTTCAAACAGTGAATACAATCGCGCCAGATCTTGCGCGGCAACGTCTCCTTGGGTGTGATTTGGAAGCCCAAACCGGTAAAGAACCCCACGGCTCGCGTAAGAGCAAAAACACGGGAAATACCCAATTGGCGAGCTTCATCCAGGAGTTTTTCAACGATATGCCGTCCTAACCCTTGCCCCTGGAAACCAGTACGAACAGCTAATGAACGGACCTCAGCCAAATCATCCCAAATGATCACCAATGCGCCGCAAGCCACAACCTGGCCTTCGATATCGGCGACATACCAATCGCGAATTGTTTGAATGACCTGCTCGCGACTGCGTGGCAGAAGGTCTCCTTGAGTTACGTAGCTGTTGACCAACGCCACAATTGGGCTTACATCTGAGATCTGGGCCGGTCGGATCACTTTACTACCTCCATCTGGGTGAAGATTAGCCCCAACTTTTCAACCAAAGTATCAACATTTTTGCGCGTGATAACCAAAGGCGGCACAAGGCGTAATACCTTCTCGCCAGCATTAATTGTCACCAAGCCCTGGGCATATCCCTGCTGGATGACATCGGCAGCAGGCACACCCAAATCTATGCCCCATATCAGGCCACGACCGCGTATCTCGTGAATCATAGCGGGATATTGTTCCCGGAGCCGGTGTAGACTCTCTCCCAGATAGCCGCCCACGTCACAAACGTGAGCCAGAAAACGCGGATCAGAAATGCGCCGGAAAACCACCGTAGCTACATGGGTCACCAGGGGGTTGGCGGCAAATGTGCTGCCATGATCTCCAGGTTTCATAACTTCTGCCACAGCATTGGTCATCAATACCGCTCCGATAGGCAAGCCATTAGCCAGGGGTTTGGCCAAAGTCATCAAATCCGGTGTGACACCCAAGCCTTCATGTGCCCAAAGCAACCCGGTACGTCCCAGGCCGCATTGGATCTCATCAAAAATTAGCGCTGCCTGGTTCTGATCGCACAAGCGCCGCAGACCCTGCAGGAATTCTTTGGTGGCAGAGTTTATACCACCCTCACCCTGAACAGGCTCTACTATCACCGCAGCGGTATTAGGACCAATAACCTGGGCAGCGGAATCCAGATCATTAAATTTGCCTGTGGCAACCCCGGGCATTAAAGGGCGGAAAGGTGCCTGGTAACTTTCGCGTGGCGTAACAGCCAGCGCACCCATCGTGCGACCGTGGAAAGCTCCCGTAAAACTCACTATCTCATATTTCTGCTCATTTTCAGGGTGATGTGTACGGGCCCACTTACGCGAGAATTTTATAGCAGCTTCTATGGCTTCAGTACCTGAATTGCAGAGGAAGACCCGGTCAGCAAAGGACTTTTCTACCAGCAGTTGGGCCAATTCCACTTGAGGTCGGGTGTGGAACAGATTGGAGACATGGATCAGTTTCTTCGCCTGATCTTCAATGGCGGCCTGGACCTCGGGATCAGCATACCCCAGGGCATTAACAGCGATACCGGCAGCAAAATCCAAGTAGGCTTTGCCATTGGTATCGTAGAGTGTTACTCCCTCCCCACGCTCAAACACAAATGGAGCCCTTTTGTAGGTCTGCAGAATAACCTGGTTTTCCAAAGCGATAATTTCCGCTGCAGTCTGTTGGGTGGATTCGTTAGCCATGATGCCCCCTTTAGAAAAAGATAAAAAGTGTTGAGCCAGATTCAACTCAACACCTTGGGTTGCTTAGTATTACGTGGATAGATCCACAAATGAAACGGGTTATAAGTTTACCATAGACGCAGAAATTACGCAATAGACAAAATGCCTGGGGGTGGGCGTCAAAGTTTTGCGTTATCGCATCTATGCCTGTTTTCCAGGGTTTACTGATTCTTATTGGTAATTGGCCCGCGAAACGGCCAACAGTATCTCCCTAAAGATGGAATTTCTTGTTACAAGGCTGGTTGAGCCTCCTGCAG
>SHYO01000108.1 GCA_009692745.1 Chloroflexota bacterium | reverse complement strand
ACCGACCCTTCCGGGCATCAGGGTCCGGTGGCTGCATCACCTCCGATACCTATATGGGATGTGGCTCGGATGATTGAGGGATTATCCGTCACCGGAGGGCCGGAAGCAGCGGCGATAACGGGAGCAGCGATTGCTTCATTGGCTGGGGGTTATATCGCCACAACGTGGGCGATGCAGGATAATGGACCTGATTACCCACTGCCGGAAGAGAATAGCTTTGGCAAAATTGGTGCAACGTATTCTCTGCCGGGTACGACAACCGTAGGTGTTAATCTCGATTCTACTACCCAAAGTGGAATGGTCTTTGCGAAGCCCCTGAGACCTGACGAAAAGGAGTGGATTGGGAAAATTGATCAGATTCCAGGTTGGCTTAAGAAACATCCAGATCTGTCTAATGACGTTTTGCGCAAGGCAAGAGGAGAGGATCTGGGGCCAAGGAGGGATCATCCCCGCGAAGGGCAGCAGCGGGTTGGGTCGTTAGAGGAGGCTATAAGGATATTAAAAGACGCTCGCCGATCACGGACTCCTGAAGCTCAGCAGGAAATTGACGAAGCGGTCAAGAGAGCAAACGAGTACTTGCAGACATTAAATGATATTCTGCATCCGAAATCAGAGGGACCAAATGAATGAAAGACAAATGCAAGTAATGCTGGAAGAGCTAAAATCCGCTGCCAGGGTTCCTGCTGAGGAGCGTATCCCATTGATTGAAATCTGGGGAAAAATGCATGATTTGGCCGAAGCAAAGTATGATCCTGCAATCAGTTTCTTTCTTAATTTGCTGGATGATACGGAATGGGATTGGCGACAAGAAAGTGTTACCAGTCTTGGGTTTCACTACGACTTTTCCCCAGATGGCGAGATTGCGGATAAAATTCGCCAAATGGTATTAACCGACCCTGCTCCCATTGTACGTAATGCAGCTGCAAGTGTATTGGGGGGTAGATCAAAATGGCCCGATCAGGTTCTGATCGCTGCTCTTAAATTTGATCCAGAGGAGTTGGTACGTAAGGCGGCTTTTGCGTCCCTACTTGAACTGGCAGGTGTTCCATATAAAACCGTCAATAAAATGAATAAGCTTTTGGGGGAGGGGAAGCAGCAGGCTACATGGGAGGAATTCAAGCGCATCCTTTCTGCAGAGGGGATAAAACTAGAAATACCTGATTAGCGAGACATGGCCGCAGCCTCGGCCAACTGGTACACGGATTTTTCCGGCTGCACCGGGGCAGTGATACTCAAAACTTACCTCCTGGGAGATAAGGCTGTAGCCATCCCGGCAAGGCGGACGCTTGCGTTACCTCCACACCGACCACCTGGGAAGCACCAGCCTGCTGACCGACGACCGTGGGCAAGTGTTGGCCGCCAGTGGTCAGGGGTATATGCCCTACGGGAAGGGGCGCGCCGGACAGGCAGCGCCGTTGCCCTCAGAGCAGGCCTTCACCGGGCAAGCCCTCGACACGAGCACCGGGTTGATGTACTATGGGGCTAGGTATTACGACAGCTCGCTAGGTCGGTTCATCCAGCCAGATACGATTGTGCCGCAGCCGGGGAATCCGCAGAACCTGAATAGATACTCTTACGTTAATAATAACCCTCTAAGATATACAGACCCCAGCGGTCACTGTCCCTGGTGTATTGCAGCACCCATAGGGGCGTTAATTGGTGCAGGGATTGGATACGGTACGCAGGTTTATGGGAACCTGAATAGTGGTATGCAGTTGAATGCCGCGCTGACAACTGATATTGATAGAGGAAAGATCGCTGCAGGGGCAGTTCTCGGAGCAACAGCCGTATTAGCTGCTCCATTTGCAATTGCTGCGGCAGGTGAGGCATTGATGGGGGCAGGTGTTGCAGCCAACTCAGCGGCACTCTTTTCAACAGGGATAGCAACTGCTGGGGCTGCAACTAAGCTTAGCAGTCTGGTGTATGGCGCCGCCTCTGCGGCACCTGCGATAGCTGAATCAGCGGATGGGATTATACAAGGGGGCGGGAAAAGGTGGGGACCGTATACAGGCGCTGGACCTATCGGGGAAGAAAATGCAAAATTGTTTCGGAGTGCCAGCTATACTGAAATCAAGGTTCCTGAAGAGACAACGCTATACCGCGTTTATGGAGGCAATGCAAGACAAATAAGTAACTGGTGGAGTCGAACCCAACCATCAGGTCCAATGCAGGCTCGAATTGATTCAGCTATTGATCCCAGCTGGGGAAATACCATCGAAAGTGTAGCGACAATCCGAGTGCCTGCTGGAACAACAATATATGAAGGATTTGCATCTGAACAAGGAGGGCTTGGGGGAGGGGGAAATCAGGTTTATATGTATGGAGTTAATCCTGCCTGGCTAGTTGAGCCATAATATCTATAAGAAGGAGGTAAAAATGGCAGAGAAAGAGATGGGTGATATTATTTTACGTTGGTTTCAGATTGCTAGAGTCGGTGGTCTCGTGTTACCCGATGGCTGGTTTGGCCGCCCTTACGATAACACGCACCAACTCACTCATCTGGAAATCTGGTCGCATAAGCTCCTGATAGAATTAGATGACCAACTCCTACTGATTTTTACAGATATTAAGAAAGTGCGAATCGAAAATTCCGAATTGCTTTTGACAGATTTCGTGCAACTCGTATTTGATTATCAAGAGTATGTTAATTTATCTCCACACGCGCGGGTATACAAAGATGGCGAAGTAAGACTAATCCCTCTAGGGGGACCTCCCGGCCAATAGTTCCATGTTATTAGCCTGTTCACCACCAGCTTTGTCTACGATGCCTCGTCCGGCTCCACTGGACGAGGCAAGCGGGCATCGCCGGCTCCACCCTGGGGGACGACGAGCTACATCGGCCAGTACTACGGGGTGTTTACTCCGACAACCGGTCTGAGCGCACTGCCAGGAGACGCAAACCAGGATTGCCATGTAGGAGTTGATGAGATCCAGGCAATCGCAGCGAAACAGGGGTTGAAGTGGAACGAAACCGGCTACCACATGAAGTACGACCCCACCCAGGACGGCAAGATCGATGTGGACGACCTGGCGGCAGCCTCGGCCAACTGGCATTCAGATTTGCCGGGCTGTACCGGGGTGGTGATACTCAAGACCTACTTCCTGGGAGACAAAGCTGTCGCCATCCGGCAGGGCGGGGCGCTGCGCTACCTGCACACCGACCACCTGGGAAGCACCAGCCTGCTGACCGACGACCGTGGGCAAGTGGTGGCTGCCAGCGGGCAGCGGTATATGCCCTACGGGAAGGGGCGCGCCGGACAGGTAGCGCCGTTACCATCGGAGCGGGCCTTCACCGGGCAAGCTCTAGACAATTACATTAACTTGAACTAGATGGAGGCGCGCTACTATGCTCCATCCATCGGCCGCCGCGCCAACCACTGGATAGCTCGTCCTATTACCGTGCGAAACTGGGGGTTGGCGTAGACCAGGTTGTCATGGCCGGACTGGCAACAGAAGACGCGCGCATTATGATATTGCCGCGCCCAGGCGATGGTTTTCATGCTCTTGGGATGATCGGGGGTCAGCAGAATGTCGCTGCCTGCATCCGCATTCACCATCATATACGCCTCGTCCACCATCTGCCACGCCGCCAACCCCTTCGTGATGGGATGCTGCGAGTTGGCAATGTCAATTCTCAGATTTTGATTCAGCTCGACCGCATAGCGCCGGTCTTCGATACCGCAGATGTCTGACCAAAATTGCCACTGCGGAAAGGCCAGCAAGGCGTGGTGCAGCACCAAGATGCTCTGGCCGCGCTCCACAATCTCCTGCAGCGGCCCTTTCACCCGCGTCGCCAGCTTATCCTGGTCGTCACCAGGCGTGAAACGATGGTTGTGGTAGCATGCTGAGTATACTCAGCGCACTACCTCGTAGTCCTGGCGACCATGATCGCGGTCACCGGCAAAATCCTCCAGGTGCTGGGGATAAAAGTCGATCTCCGGTATCTGCCGGAACATGTTCTGGAATCCCACTACGTCGTACCCATGCATACCCGTAATCACTGCCGTTTTGATCTTTGCCATGAGGCCTCTCACGTTTGCCAGTTAAAGAGCGTACCATACAGTTTATTGGGGTTATCGCGCAGGGTATCATAGATCGGTCCCGCCGCCTCTGCCGGGATGATATCCTGGATCACAGGAGCTATCTGTAAAGCGCCTTTCACCAGCAAATGGTAGGTATCGGTCAGGTCGCTCTGCGTGAAACTGCTATTCTGCCTAATCGTGATCTCCCGTCCCTGGCCGGTGTTGAAGGTATAGCAGACCTGGGACCGGCCGGCCACGAACACCACCCGGCCGCGCATCCTGGCACAGCGAATGAGCTGATCTTCCATCCCCGGCACGCCCGCGAGGTCCAGCACCGCATCGAACGTCCCATCGGGAATGTGCGTTTCCCAGCCGGCGCCGGAGGTATCCGCCACTTTCTCAGCCGCCCCGATCTACCGGGCGATTTCCAAGCGCGGCTGGTCAATATCACAGAGGGTCACCCGCGCACCCATCAAGGTCGCGATCTACGCGGCAAACTGACCGACACACCCGGCGCCTACCACCAGCACCTTCTCCCCCAACCGGATCTCGGCGTAGCGGCAGCTATGCGTGGCAATGCTGGCCAGGCCGAGGAAGGCCGCCTGCTGCAGATCGACGCCTTCGGGCATCTTCACCCAGGGCAATTTCGACGGGCCGCCGTCTAGCGGCATGACCACATATTCCACATGGGGCGCAGCCATAAATACCGTATCGCCGGGCTGCACTTCTTTGACTTCTGCTCCGGCGGCAATCACTTTGCCAACATTCTGGTAGCCATGCGGCCTGGGTAAGCGGGCATCGGCAGGCGCATAGTTGCCGCGTGTGAGTTGGTTGCGTTCCGTCCCGTTGGTCATAGCGGTATAGATAGTCTGAGTTTGGAACTGGTTGCCGGCAGGTGGCTCAGGTTCCGGCCAATCCGTCACCAGGGCTTTCTCGCGCACCATATCTGGCCGGTTGCGCGTCACAATAGCTCGCATCATTTCCTCCTGTGGCTATGGGGTGGCTGTTAGAGGCTAGTTGTAATCGTGGAATGGTAAATTTCTATTGGAATTTATGTTCCGAATACCAACGGGAGAAAGGCACCTCGATCGTACTCTGAAACGTGGGCACGGTCTCAAACCCCTGGGCTAACTTCTTGTAGCGGCGCACCTCAATCAAGATCACAAAATCATTCACCGGATCAACCAGCACCCGCTTATCGGCATAGATTTTGGGATTTATCAACAGCTTCGCCACCTGGGCCGCGTCTTCCAGGTTAATCAGGATGCCGTTGGGGGTAATCTCGAACCCTATCACCGTCATCCCTTCCACCCCTGCCAGGGTGCTGAGCAGGCGCCAATCCGGGGATTTTTCTTGCATGGGGACCTCCGAACAAATAAGCCAGGTAAAAAGCCAAATTGAGATTGAATTGTATCTGGCTGGTTCCAATTGTACAAACCGGAGGGGAGCTGGCTCTATTCCGCTAACTTCACTAACATCACTGCCAGGTCATGAGAATTAGCTTTACCAATTACGGCATAATTTTTCTCATCCATCGGCATGAGCACCACGCGGTAGCCAGAAGCCTGCGCTTGGTAAAGCTGGTGGCCGTCCATATCCATCGCATCTCCCTTGGGAAATGGCATCGTAGCTTGGGGCACTTCGAAAAATGAAACCCGTTCTCCATCGCTCCTCTCATAGATCAGGTAGCTGATCTTCATGCCATGCATATCCGCCAGGCGCGCCCCGAGTAAGCGTAACCCCGCCTCAGGCGGCAATGGGTGTACCGGGCTCCCTACCCATGCAGCCAGCCAATCTGCGGCCTTCTGGGGATCATCGGTGGGCATTTCTGCCGGTTCCCGCAGCATGCCATACATCATATGCTTATCAACCATCTCCTTAACCATAGCCGCTTCAGCCGTGGCCGTGGAAAATGTCCAAATTACCACCGGCGCCAGGAAGATAAGGAGCAAGACCAGGCCGGCCAGCGCCGGCTGGAAACGCCACAGTCGCGACAGAAAAGTAGCATACCAGAATCTCCCCTGCACCCCGGTCGCATCCAATGCTTTACTGATGCGCCTCTCCAACCCTGCGGGGGCTTTGACGGCCTGTAGCTCGCTCCGCAGGGTATATTTGATTTCGCGGCGCGCCGCCAGTGCATCCTGGCAAACGGCACAGGTGCTGAGATGGACCGCTACTTCGGCCTGCTCCGCCGTATCCAGCTCTTCGTCCAGATAGGCGTCTAAGCGTCTAAATACTTCGCGATGATCCACTAATAGTTTCTCTTCTCATCTACTCAAAAGTTCAAGTCTGCAAATGCCGGCGCAAATCCTGCCGTAATAAGGCCCTACCCCGGTATAAGCGTGACATCACCGTCCCAATCGGAACATCCAACACTTGAGCCGTCTCTTTGTAACTAAACCCTTCCACATCCACTAGAACCACCACCATCTGGTAAGGTTTGGGTAAGGCTTTCAAAGCCGCTGCCAGGTGCTCTCGCAGCCAGCTTTGCTCATACCGCACCTCTGGTGTATCGACGCGGTCGGCTTCCAATTCCAATTCAACTTCTTCCCCATCAATCTCCTCCCATAGTCGCGCCTGAGATTGGGTATTTCGCGCCCGGTACCGGTTGATAAAAGTGTGCCGTAGGATCGTAAATAACCATGCCTGAAAATTGGTGCCCGGCTGGAATTGGTGATAAAAACGAAAAGCCCGCAAGACCGCCTCCTGCACCAAATCCTCGGCTTCCTGCGGCTCAGCAGCCAGGTGCAAGGCAAACCGGTAACAAGCATCCAGGCATGGCAACAACAATACTTCGAATTCCCTACGTACCTCTTGCTCTTTAGATCTAAGCACGACCCATGCTTTCTATAGTCTAAAATGTATAACAGTAATTATTCTAGCTTATTCCTGGGATACGATGTGGCCCGCTATTCTCTGTGAGAAGCTGCTTCCTGGGACGCTTCTGGTGCGCCGGCCGGTGTGCTGAATGGAATCATAGCCATTCGCGCAATCCGTAGACCGTCCATGGCCTCCACCCGGAAAATATAGTGGTCAACCTCAATCTCATCTCCTACCTTGGGAATACGCTCGAATTTCCCCAACACGAAACCGGCAATCGTGGCATAATTGGCGTCGTGCAGGTTGAGACCCAGCTTCTCATTCACATCCTCAATGGGCATCAAGCCGCTGAGCAGGTAGGTACCATCGGGCAACCGTTGAAAATCCGGGTCTTCTTCCTCGAACTCCAATTCAATCGTGCCAAAGACCTCTTCGGCCAGATCTTGCAAAGTTACCAAACCCGCCGTCCCACCAAATTCATCCATCAAAATGGCCATATCAATCTTCCGGTGGCGAAAGCGCGCCAATAGATCATCAATGCGGATGCTCTCCGGTACAATCAAAGGCTCAATTACCAGGCCGCGGATGCTGCTATCCAGGCGGGCATCCAGCAGCACCTGGACGGCATCGCGGATGTGGACCACGCCAATGATATGGTCCAGGTCATTTTCGTACACCGGATATTTACTATAAGATTCCTGGGAGGACAGCACCAGCAGATCCTTCACCGACGCCCCTACCGGGATGGCCACGATCTCTGTGCGTGGCACCATCACTCTGCGTGCCGGGATTTTTCCGAAATCGAAGACGTTCTGCAACATCTCGCGTTCGGTTTCCTCTAACACGCCACTCTCTGAGCTTTGCTCTACCAATTGCCTGAGCTCTTCCACCGAATACGCCGACCCATGGGATGGCATTTCGTTGGTGCCCAAGGCCCGCAGTACCAGCAAAGATCCATTATCCAGCAGCCAGATAAATGGCCGGAATATTCTGTCGAACAATACTGTCGGTCCAATTGTAAACAGGGCCATGGACTCCGACTCCCGCAGGGCTAACACCTTCGGCACTTGCTCACCCAACACGATATGCAAAAAGGACAACAAAGCAAAGGACACCACCACTCCAACAGAAGTGCTCGCTATGCCGATATATTCCCAGGGGAGAAAATCCAATAATGGCTCGATCAACGTGCCGATGGTACTCTCGCCAACCCACCCAAGTATCAGGCTGGCCATCGTAATCCCCAACTGCGAGGCCGCGATATACCGATCGGGATCTTCCAGGGCGCGCTGCAGTATCCGGGCTGTGGCATTGCCATTCTCTGCCAATTCGGCAATCCGTGTGGGGCGGACTCTTACCAGGGCAAATTCCATGGCTACGAAGAAAGCGTTCACAAAGACCAGGAACAAAACCACCAAGATCCGTCCCAAAAACTCGATCAAACTTCCATCACCCATTGCAAACATCCTCTATGCTGACTGCAAAACTGTCCTGGTCGCAAATGCGACCAATGCGAGCGAGAAGCTTACCGAAGGTAGTTCGGAGCGCTCCCAGGAAATCCAGCAGGGTCTTTTCCCCTAATCGCTTAGTTCATGTTAAAATGCAACCGGATCAAATGTACAAGGTGGAAGCGACCCGAGGTTACTTCCACCGGAACTTAGTGAGGCTCAACATGCTAAATCTTAAGGGTATTTTCCCCCCGATTGCTACACCATTCACTACCGATGGCAGTGTGGATTTCGCCCATCTGGAAAGCAACCTGCAGCGCTGGTTGGCCCAACCGATCGACGGCTTTGTGGTCAGTGGCTCAAATGGCGAGAGTGCCCTGCTCAGTTCCCAGGAAAAGCTCGATCTCGTCAAAACTGCGCGCCAGGTGATTCCGCGAGACCGGCTGCTGATCGCCGGTACCGGTATGGAGGCCACCCGGGCGACCATCGAATTGACCAATGGCGCCGCCCAGGCCGGCGCCGATATAGCCCTGATCGTCACGCCGCACTACTACAAATCCCGCATGGATGGCGCTGCCCAGTTGCAGCACTTCCATATGGTAGCAGATATGGCCGCCATCCCGCTCATTATCTACAATGTCCCCGGCTTCACCGGTATCGACCTATCCGCCGATGTGATTGTAGAACTCTCCCAGCACCCGAATATCATCGGTGTTAAGGAGAATTCAGGTGCCATTGCCAAGATCGCGGAAATTGTATCACGAACGCCTGACCATTTCAATGTACTGGCAGGCTCCGGCAGTTATTTCCTGCCCGCCCTGGCCGTCGGCGCCGTTGGTGGCATCATGGCCCTGGTCCAGGTAGCGGCGCAAGCCTGCGCCGATATACACCACCTGGTCCGGCAGGGCGATTGGAGCGCGGCGCGCGCTATCCACCACCGGATGCTGGCCCCGAATGCGACCATCACCAGCCAATTTGGCGTCGCCGGGCTGAAAGCCGCCCTGGACCTGTTGGGTTACTACGGCGGCCCAGTCCGCCCGCCGTTACGCCTCCTAACGGAGGCGGAGCTTCATCGCGTGCGCCAGATTTTTACTACCGCTGGTCTATTACCTACAGCATCATAACCTTTTCGCCGCTTGACAATCCGGTTACCGGCGCTATTATTAATATCGACAATCACCTGGACATGCTGAAGGGGGGAATTCATGTCACATGGCTTTGCTGGCAAAATTCTACATATAGATCTCACCCAGGGTACGGTACGCATCGAGAGCTTATCTGATGAATTTTTACGCCTCTATCCGGGAGGCAAAGCATTGGCAGCCTACTACCTGTTACAGGAAATAGTTCCCGGCATCGATGCTTACAGCCCGGATAACGTGCTCGTATTCATGATCGGTATGCTCACCGGTTCCCCCTTGGCTACCGCCACTCGCTTTACCGCTGCGGCCAAATCCCCCCTCACCAACGGCTACGGGGAGTCCGAAGCCGGGGGATTTTGGGGGCCCGAGGTTAAGCTGGCCGGTTTTGACGGTATGGTAATTAAAGGCCGGGCTGCTCAGCCGGTCTATGTTTATATCCACGACGGGGAAGTTGAGATCCGCGATGCCCGCCATCTGTGGGGCAAATACACTGAAGAGGTCCAGGAAACCCTTAAAAAGGAAATTGACGACAAATGGATCCGGGTGCTGCAGACCAGCGTCGCCGGGGAAAACCTGGTGCGCTATGCCTGCATCACCAATGAGCTACGCCACTTCAACGGGCGTAGCGGCATGGGAGCGGTGATGGGCTCGAAAAATCTGAAAGCCATTGTCGCCCGCGGCACAGGCAAATATCTGGACTACGCCAGCAACGGCAGCGGTATCACCGGCCTGAGTCGCACCCTGGCCAAAAAAGTCCGCACCCACCCCCAGGGATTTGACCTGTACGATAAAGGTACGCCAGGCGCTACCGGCACACTCAATACTTTGGGCATCCTCCCCACCCGCAACTTCATACAGGGCGCCTTTGAGCAGGTCGACAACATCAAATGGGAGGCTTACGAAAAGGAGATCCTCTCGGCCCGCCGCGGTTGTTACGCCTGCGCCGTGCGCTGCAAACGGGAGGCCACCGTCAATGACCGCTACCAGGTAGATCCCATCTTTGGCGGCCCGGAGTATGAGGCCATTTCGGCTATGGGCAATAACTGCGGTATCGGTGACCTGCAAGCTCTGGCCAAAGCCAATGAGCTCTGTTCGCGGTATACGCTGGACGTGATCTCTACCGGCGCTACCATCGCATTCGCCATGGAATGCTTCGAGCACAGCCTGCTGACCCTGGTAGATACCGGAGGCATCAATCTGAGATTCGGCAACGTCGCGGCGCTGCTCACTTGTATTGATTTGATTGCCCACCGCCGCGCTTTCGGCGATCGCCTGGCAGAAGGCTCGTGGCGTTTGGCCCAGGAAATCGGCGGGGAAGCGCTCCACTTTGCCCAACACGTCAAGGGACAAGAACTCCCCATGCATGATCCCCGTGGCAAAGCCAGCCTGGCGTTGGGATATGCCGTCTCCGAAAACGGCGCAGATCACCTGACTGCCATGCACGATACTTTACTGGTCAAGCCCGACTCCCTTTCCGTTCAGGCAGTCAAAGGGCTAGGGGTTAAGCCCCTGGATGCGCGAGACTTGGGGCCGGAAAAAGTAAACAATTATCTGATCATGGAAAACCTGGCCAGTGCCGAAAAAGTCATCGGCTTCTGCTATTTTGGCCCTGCCCCGCGCTCTTTCATTCAAATGGATGAGGTCGTCGAAGCTGTGCGGGCTGCCACCGGCTGGGATGTGGCTATCGACGACATTTTGCAGATGGGCGAGCGGGCCACCAACCTGGCCCGCGCCTTCAATGTGCGCGAAGGCTTTGGCCGTGAGAAAGATTCCCTGCCACCGCGCCTTTTCGAGCCTTTACAAAACGGCGCGCTGCAGGGTGTAGCCCTGGACCGTCCGGTATGGGAAGCGGCCATGACCCAGCTCTACCAATTGAAGGGATGGGATCCGGCTACTGCCGCTCCCACGCGCGACCGTCTTGAAACTTTGGGCTTGGGCTGGGTGGCGGATATGCTGGAAACGCCCGCCCTTTCCTAGATCAAGAGAAATATGTGGCTATCCTGCGTTTACATGGACACCTTAACTGGTACATACCTGGCCACCCGCACCAGGTCGAAATACCATTGGCACACCCTACCCCACTGGTCCAGGTGCTGCAACGGCTGGGTATTCCCCTGGCCGAGATCATGCTTATCGCGGATGCCCAGGGAACGGTAAAGGTATTTGAAGATCACCTGCTACACCCAAACGACACGATTGAACTACTGCCACCCATCGGTGGCGGCAGCTAAGCAACATTCTTAATCCGGAGGTATTTCAAAATTTATGAATATTCGTTGGGGACAAACTGCCAGCCTGCCGCCTGGCGGATTAATCTTTTCCGTAGTTGCCCATCCTAAAGATGCTGAGCGTATCTGGGTAGCCACGGCTGCCGGTATTATGGCCCGCACTGATAAGGGCTGGCGTCCGGCGCGCTATGGCCTGGCGCTAAACCTGCCGCAAATACTCCTGGCTACCGAAACCCTGCTTTTCGCCGGGGGACAGCCCTACGGGATTGCGCGGTCAGCCGATGGAGGTTGGACGTGGAGCATGGCCTGGTTGGAAAAATTCGAGGAACCCATTAGTTACTTCATCGCCTCTCCCGATTTTGAACAAGACGGCGTGCTGCTGGCCGCTACCCATGGGGGCGGCATCCTGCGATCCATGGATAGGGGACTTCATTGGCGGTATTCCAACTTTGGTTTGCGCGATTTCGATTTAATCACACTCGCTGTCCCGCCCAGTTGGCAGGAAAAACAGCAGCTTGTCTTCGCCGGGGGAGCATCTGGTGTCTACGTTTCGCTAGACGGTGGTCGCGCCTGGAAACGTAGCGGCTCCGGCCTGGAAGGTACCAGCGTCCAGGCTTTGGCTATCAGTCCCAACTTCGCCGGAGACCACACCATCTATGCCGGCACGGAGGGCAGCGGCCTCTTCGTTTCGCGGGATAGTGGCAGCTCCTGGCAAAAAGTCGACATCAACCTGACTGCAACCTTAGAACCACGGGACGAATTGCAGCCATTGGACATCGTCAATGTTATATCTTATATAGCACCAGGTGATCTGCTGATTGGAGATGGCTCCGGCGGCTTCCTGCGCTCTCGCGATGACGGCAAAGACTGGACGCCGGTCAATTCAGAACTTTCGCCGGTCCTTTCTATGGCTCTCGCCGCCGATGGCACCATCTGGGCCGGTACGACCGACTCCGGCTTATGGTACTCCAAGGATCAGGGCACAACCTGGCAGAGCGACGAAAGACTCGTCGCGCGGGGCATCGATCGTCTGCACCCTGTCAGCCCCACCGAAGCCTTCCTGACCGGCCCCACAGAGGGCATCTGGAAAGGCTCGCTAGTACACAGGACAGAATGGCAGAGCCTGTTGCAGCCTCTCTCCGAGGGTCCCATGCTGGCTGCCCTGGCGGTTACCTCCCAGGAAACCCTCTTCGCCGCCCTTTCCACGGGCCTCTTCCGCAGCGCCCGGCCGGCGGAATGGCACCTGGCTTATGAATGGATCGAAGAAGATGGACCTGGCACCAGCCTCTGTAGCGGGCCGGACGACCGGCTATGGATAGGCACCGACAAAGGGAAAGTCCTGGTTTCGCACGATGGAGGAGAAACCTGGAATCCCACCGGGACCCCATTCTCCGGTGAGAGCGTAGTCTCCCTGGCATATACCACCTCCATTGGCCTGGTAGCCGCCACCTTCAATCCGCGCCAAGAAATTGTACACTTCTGGCGCCAGGGCGCCGGTGGTCGCTGGGAGCTCATCACCCAAGCGCGCACTGTCATCCCCCGCACTATTCTCTGCCTGGCAGAAACTGTAGAGGAGAGCCTCTTCATCACGGGCGACCTATGCATGCGCTACACCGGCACAGGCTGGCAAGGAAATTATTTCCGCTCCGATGAGCCGTTGATATATGGGGTAGTGCGCTTACCATACGACACACCGCTCTATCTGGCGGCGACCTCGGTAGGATTGGTTTTCTCTCGCGATGCGCGCCTATGGCGCGCGGTTTCCGGCAATGGTGAGGACGAAGTGATCCTTGACCTGTATGCCCCCAGGCAAGGGCAGGTTTTTGGCCTGGTCCTGGGCGGCAGAATCCTGGAAGGACAGATCATCGCCCTGACAGAACGCTAGCTATCCCCGTTTAACCTAAAAATTCGGGATCGCTTATGAATCCATAGGCGGTCCCGAAAAATTGCCCTAAAATTTCTTTGAATTCCTGGTCCCGCTGACTTTCGAATGACGCCCTGCTGACGCCCTTAGGGTATACTACAGGCACGATAAATCAAAATCTTCACGAGAAAGAGCCGGGTCTGAGGTGGTCTGGGCAACCCCTTGGAGCAACCCCGGACTTTCTCGTTTATAGGGGTAAATAAAAAAGAAGATGCTCGTGGGACCGTCTCGTCCAGCACGAACATCTTCTTCGTTTCAGTGATCCAGGCAGAATGTTTGGGTTAAAGTAGGCTACAATGACCGGGTCGATGGGCTGTGATGATCGGGTCCATGAGGCTGCAATGTGTGTCAATGGGATCACTGTTCAAAAATAATTCTAACACATTGTGAAGTCTGTGTCAAATCAACCATCACTTTCCGTGTCCCTGGTCCAACATGAGAACAAGTTCATATGTCCGAAGGTACTAGCTTATTTACTACCCTTGTCCATGCCATTGCTCGGGATTTCTGTTATAATTAAGGCATTAGTGTACGCAAAATCAATTTCAGGCGCCGCATCTGGCCCTGCGATTCTTCCATTCAAGGAGAAATATCATGAAGAAGTGGGGATTAATCTTGCTAGTAGCTGCCTCGTTACTGGTTATAAGCGCCTGCTCACCAGGCCAAATGATTTCCAGAGTGACCAATAATCTGGCGGGGGATGATGTCCGGTTGTATACAGGCCCGGCCAACAACCAATTGGACAATCTGATCTATGTAGTCAAGGATGATGAAGTGTATGCAGGTAAGAGCTCCAACAATCCGACCAAGGTTGTCCTTTCCCGCGAAGGAGATTTTATCTTCAACAGTCGGGCGCATGTCAACGATACCCGCCAATATAAAATCGTGGGTAACCGGATCCTGCTCTTCAGCGAGACCGACCCGGCCAAAACCCTCTACAGCTTTGGCGATACTATCTATATCGGCCCGCAGACCAACAACGTCTCTGCCGTCGCTTATACACGGCGCGACAATAAGATATACAAGGGCAACAGCAATCAATTGAGCGATGTCGTCATGAGCTTCGACGGCGATTATAACCAACTGGCTCCTTTCTTGCCGATCCTTCTAGACAAACAACCCCAGCCCTGAGTCACATGCCCCGCAAGCTAGAAACAGGAACACAAAAAGGGCCTGGAGAGATCTCTCCAGGCCCTTTTAATTTCTATCAAACTACGCTTCTGTTTTACCCGTGCGGGGAACTATATACCTGTATTACACGATTACCGGTTCGATGATCCCGTAGTTTCCATCTTTCCGGCGGTATATCACATTCACCTGCCCCCGGTCTGCATCATAATAGACGAAGAACGTATGGCCCAGCAATTCCATCTGCTCGATGGCTTCTTCTTCGCGCATCGGATAAAGGTCAAACTGCTTGCGCCGGACTACCGCTACAGCTTTTTCCTCTTCCATCTCATCCAATTCCACCGGTGGCATCTCATCCTCAGCCACACGGTTCCGCCCCCGCATCTGGCGCTTGCCCTTATAGCGCACAATCTGGCGGTAAATCTTATCCAGCACCAGGTCAATGGAGGCGTAGATATCCGGTGAACGCTCTTCTGCCCGCAAGACACTTCCATTTACAAATATCGTGACCTGTGCTACGCGCGATTTCTCGGCATTGCGCGTATCTTGTTGGGATAACTCCACCCGCGCATCTCGGATGTTGGATAGATAACGGTCGAGTTTCCCGAAGCGCTTTTCCAGATATTCTCTTACCGCATCCGTCACTTCAAAGTTTCGTCCTACAATGTTCAGTTCCATACCAATCTCCTCTTCACTATCTGTTCGACCTTTTGATCCCCATCTCCTTCATTGACCCAGCGGAGATATTAGCCCTGGTCGATGTGGTAAGGTAGTCGGTATATTTATTATAGAACGCGTCCAGGTACCTGTCAATCCCTGTTCAGGCGTTCTCCACTACCTGCCACTTTAAGTCCATCCTGCTTAGTGGTATACTAAAGGCTCAAAACACGGTCAGGAGAGATCCACATGATGGAAAAGACACTGGACACCATCACCCCACCTGCAGCATCTGAACTGGCGCAGAAGGGACAGGAGGCCCGGGCGGCGGCCCGTACGCTGGCCTTCCTCAATACGGAAAGTAAGAATCGCGCGCTGGAAGCCCTGGCGCGGGCCCTCATCGATCAAAAAGCGGAGATTATCGCTGCCAATCAGATCGACCTGTCCGGCGGACATGCCGCCGGCTTGGGTGAAGCCTTGCTGGCACGCCTGGTGCTGGACGACAAGAGCTTGACTGCCATGGCCGCCGACGTCCGCACCGTAGCGCAGTTGAGCGATCCTGTGGGTGAAACCATTGACATGCGCATCCTCCCCAACGGATTGCAAGTCGGCAAACGGCGCATCCCCCTGGGCGTATTGGGGGTGATATACGAATCCCGTCCTAATGTCACCGTCGATATCGCCTGCCTGGCATTAAAATCCGGCAATGCCGTCGTTATGCGCGGCGGCAAGGAAGCAGTCCATTCCAATCGCGCCCTGGCCCGCATCGTGCAAGAGTGCTTTTACACCAACGGTATCCCTCCCGGCGCAGTAGCCCTTATGCAGGATCAGGATCGAGCTGCGGTGCTGGAAATGCTGCGCGCCCGTGCGTATTTCGACCTGATTATCCCACGTGGTGGGGCTACCCTGCACCGTTTCGCCATCGAAAATGCCACCGTGCCAGTCGTTACCGGCGGAATCGGCGTGGTCCATATTTATGTCGATGCATCAGCTAACATCGCCAAAGCGATACCCCTCATCGAAAATTCCAAGATCCAAAAGCCATCCGCCTGTAATGCCCTCGATACCCTGCTGGTACACCGCAGCATTGTCCCTCAGCTACTCCCGCTGCTGGGCGCCACCCTGAAAAAATCCGGTGTCCGCTTACATGTCGATGATACGGCGATGGATACCCTGGCGGGATACCCCGACCTGGAACCGGCGCAACCGGCAGATTTCGGCCATGAATGGCTCTCTATGGATCTTTCGGTAAAAATCGTCGATGATTTCGACGCGGCCTTGGACCACATCTACAGTTATGGCTCCGGCCACTCCGAAGCCATCCTTACCGAGAACTACTCCAACGCCCAGCGCTTCCTACAAGAAGTCGATGCGGCGGCGGTTTTCGTTAACGCCAGTACCCGCTTCAACGATGGCGCCCAATTTGGTTTGGGCGCCGAAGTCGCCATCAGCACCCAACGCCTGCACGCACGCGGCCCGATGGGTTTGAAGGAGTTGACCACGTACAAATGGATTGTTTTAGGGGAAGGACACGTCCGGCCTTGATGGATACTATCCGCACGCCTGGGCCGCTGTATCAGAGCGCTCCCCACCGGGGGTTGCCGCGGCATCGCCTTTCCAACCTGATAGCACAATACAGCTCTGGAGGCAAAGACGCCAAGTATGCATAAGAACCATGCCGAAAAAGGGGGAAATCCTGGTATGCACCCCACTAACGGACGGCTTACCCTAGACGATATACGCCGGGACCAGGAAGTCGTAGCCTTCATCCTGTCGTCCAATCAGCAACTGATGCGCATGGGTTATACGGAGCACGGAGAACGCCATGCGGGGTTGGTGGGGGCGATTGCTTTTAATATATTGCAGAGATGTAACTACTCAGCCACTACATATGGGATTGATTAAATACTTTCACCACAATATGTAGTGTTTAGATTTACATAAGGTGATGATTGGGCCTCAAAATAGCATTTTTGAACGGGCTATAAATGCCCGATTCAGACTTAAAAACCACAAT
>SHYO01000107.1 GCA_009692745.1 Chloroflexota bacterium | reverse complement strand
GGCGGCACCGCTGTAAGGCCCTTTGCAGGGCGTTTAGACACATAAGAACTCGTCTTGCGGACCTCGCCACGATGACGAGGCCCTTGGTGCTGCCCACCAGACCTTCTGGGCAACTTGCTGGCTGGAAGCCGGTTAGCCGAAACTAGAGGGTAAAAGTTCTAAAGGAAATTGGCGGTTCCGGCACACCGGGAGAGGTCACCGATGCCGTCCTGGAGGATCTCAATATTCCTGAGAGCGAGCAGTTGGTTGCGATTAAGAATGGCGCTTCTCGGGTACGTAACCAGGTTTCCTGGGCACGATTCTACCTCGCCAAGGCGGGATATATTGATACCTCGGAACGCGGAGTATGGAGCTTGACGGAGAAAGGGCTCTCGACCACACTTACACCCGAAAGAGTGCTTTCCCTATTCAAGGAGGCTCAGCAAAAGTTTCCGAAAGGCGACAATAAACCCAAATTAGAAAATTCGACAGAAGTAGTGGTTGACGCACCTGGTAGGACTACAGTAAACCGTGGTCATGCGGCCCACCTATCGACAAGTTGTCGCATGACCAAAGAAGGACGACCGCGTTTCTTGGGACGCACCCAAGGGGGCGGTGGGACCCGAAACAGGAGTAATTCTGAGATGGTCCAGCGATGATCAGTGATGCCAGCCGCCATGGCGGGGGTACGAGGCAACCATTTGTGACCACCAATAATGCCAGGAATGCGCAGACTCTGGTGATCGGTACAGAAGTTGTAGACCGTGCCGACCAAGCACATGCCGGCCTGCAAGCTGCGGGATTGGCGGGCCAAAGCGCGACTGCGGCGCACCAAGGGGGCCAACCGTGCCCGGAAAGTAGCATTGAGGCGTTCGATAAAGGCGGTGTTGATCTGGCCGCCGCCTTGAGAAGCGGAGATCAAAGTGGCTAGTTGGGTAGCCGTGCCCTGGACCACCTGCTGCACAACGCCGATGACCCGTCGCTGGGCATAGTGCTTGATCACCCGCGCAATACCCAAATCATCCCAAGGGCGCAGCATGGGACGTCCTTTCTGGCCTGTGAGCAGGGGTTCCCGGAAGACCTGTTGAATGACACCCACATAGGCGATGAACCCATCGACACAGAACAACAGCGGACGACACAAGGCACAGGCCCGCACCTGCTGCATCAAGGCCATGATCAGATCCCGGTTGCGGTGCTCACTGAGGACGCCTCCCAACCACAACCGGGTCTGCACCTGAATCGCCATGGCCAGCCACAGAATGTTCCCTTGCACTTTGACCCGCACTTCATCGGCCTGCACTTGCCCCAAATCTCGCGGTTGGTGCACCAGATGCTGGTGTACCCGCTCACTCTGTTCCCCAGCCCGTTGTTGCCAGGCCCGCACCGTGCGCTCATCCAGTCCATATGCTTTCACAATCGCCGCCACTGGACAGCCATACGCCAACAAGGCCATTACCGTGACCATCAGTTCCTCCGGCTTATGCAATCGGTACAATGCGGTTCCTTTGCGCATACTAAAGGTTTGCCCACACACGCGGCACTTGTACCGCTGCTCTTTGCGACTGTGGATGCCAATCTCATTACCTTCGATCCGTCCCCTTGCAGGACAATCCAAATTAGGGCAAAATATCGTTTGTGGGTCCATGGGCCTCGACTTCTCCATCTGATTGGTCTCAGATTAGTCTGCCCCTGGACTCACTTTTTTTCAAGTTTCCCCCCTCCACGCTTTAGTGGAGGGGTACCACGCACCTCACCTGGAAGAAGTCTCTGATTACAGGGCGCAACTCTTAGAAACACTTATGTCCCTACCTCCGGCTGGTTTTGAGCGTGTTTGCCAGAGGCTTCTGCGGGAGGCCGGTTTTGAACAGGTCAATGTGACGGGCAGATCAGGGGATGGAGGACTGGATGGGCATGGTATTCTCCAACTTAATCCTTTCGTCACATTTAAGGTGATGTTCCAGTGTAAGCGCTATCGTGGGGCGATATCGGCGCCGCAGATCCGGGATTTTCGGGGAGCGATGCTTGGGCGCGCCGAAAAGGGCATCATTATTACGACAGGCACATTCACCTCCGATGCATCCAAGGAGGCTCGACGCGATGGCGTTCCCCCTATCGAGCTCGTCGACGGGCAGAAATTGATCGAAATGTTTGAAAAACTTGAGCTTGGTTTGAGACCGAAGAAAACCTATGAGGTCGACCGAGATTTTTTCGCACAGTTTGGGGAAACCAGGTGATCAAATGGCCGGTGTTCCCTGAACATCATCTATGCTCTTTCAGACGTGGGTCGTCGCTACAGACAGGACAACGTAGTTCACCACGCCGGTTCAACATCAGGATGTAGGTAGGATGTTTGCAGTTGGGGCAATCTATCGCGTCCGTCTTGCCTACCACGGGATCCCAGGTTAAATTCAGCGGTATGAGGGTGGATGGCGTTGCTACACGGGCCTCCCCGACTTTGGTGGGCACCAGCCGTGCTCTCAAGAAAAGGCGCGGGATTTTCACGTGCAACATGTTGATCAACTTCAGTTGTACGCGTAATAATGCATTATGCCGTATCTCCTCCAGGCGCAGCTTTTCCTCGCGGTCCAGCGCCTCCAGGCGCAGGTGGAGCGATGCGCTATCATCGCCGCGGGCTGCGGCCTTTTTTACACGCTCCAGGAATTCCTCCCGCAGGTCGGCAAAATAACGCACCATCTGTTCTGTCTGTACGGCTAGCCGGGCTTCCATCTCGTGTTTGAGGCTATGAGCTGTGGCGGTTACATTGCGTATGACCCGTTCCTGCGCCAGCAGGTAGGCCCGCTCCAGGGGCATAGCAGGGGCATCCGGATACGGCCAAAGGCGAACTTCCGAGAGGCGCTCGCCTGCGAGCAACGGTTCCAGGTATCGTACCAGCCGTCCATAGTACCGGTCCAGCCCCACCGAGTAGACGTCCTGCTCCTTTTCGTCGCTTACATACGTAGCCTCGAACCAGAAGAGGGTATGGCCCACATGCCGTGGATCGACGGATTCCACCTGCAGCGCCCACCCTTCGGGCAAAGTCAGGTCACGCTGCACCTGTTGCTCCAGACCATACGGCGCCAGATGAACGTCGCCTAGAAAAGCCAGGGCCGCCAGACCTCGGGCTTGTGCTTTTTCCAACATCTGGTCAAGGAGCGGGTTACCGAAAGTCAGGAGTTGGGCGCCGGGGTGTTCCGGCAGAGCTTCGGGATCGAATGCCAGGCGTAAGGGCTGGCCGGCATCCGGCAAGAGCACGTCGTAGACCTGGGGCTCAATCTCCTCCCATAAGCCTCCCGCCGTCTCTACGTAAGTGAAAAGAAATTCTTCCAGAGGAGATATGCCGGCCATGATTTTAGCCCTCCGGGGCAAAACGTCCGGCGAAGATCCGGTCTTCGTAGGCGCGCTGGCGCAGGTAGGTTTCCCTGGCCACCACCAGCCGGTCCCCCAGGCGATCCAAAGCCGTGCGAAAGTCCGAGGTGTCCTCAGATTGTACCCAGAGATCCGTCACCAGCTCCTCGAATTCCTGCTCCTCGTCCAGGTTCCCCAGGATCATATCGATCTCGCCGATGACCAGCTCGAACATGGCAATCTTGGCCTCCAACAAATGCAGGATAGCCGCTTCCAGGGTATTGGCAGCCACCAGGTTGAAAACGTATACATCGTGGCTCTGGCCGATGCGGCTCAAGCGCCCCACCCGTTGTTCGATCTTCATCGGGTTCCAGGGCAGGTCAAAATTGCACAGGGCGTGGCAAAACTGCAGATTGCGACCCTCACTGCCGGCATCGGTACTCAACAAGATGCGGGCCGGTCCCTGGAATGCCCGGATCGCCTCCTCCTTTTGCAGACGGGGTAACCCGCCGTGGAAGAGGACCACTGCCTCACCGGCCTCCATCAGGCGCCGGTGCAACATCGCCTGAGTCTCGCGGAATTGGGTAAAGATCACCATCTTGTCCGGGAACGTCTGCAATAAGGCCAGCAGCCGCTCCGCCTTGGCGTTCTGCGCTGTGCTGCGCGCTGCGGCGGCCAGATCCCGCAATGCCTGCTGCTCAGGGGCAGCCAGGCCCGTGTCTAACGCCAGGCGCTCCAGGGTGGGTGCGGCCGCCAGGCTGGAGCTGCCAATCTCTCTTTGCACGGTGAGCAAGGCAGTACGGGACATACTCCCCCGGCCGGTCCCGCGTAGTAGCTGGGCGCGGATGAAGTGGGAAACCCTCTCATAAAGCTGCATCTCCGGCTCACTCAGATGTACCGTCTCGGTATAGGCCATCCGATGCGTCAGGGAAACGCCCACGGTGGAACGGCGGTTCCGTACCATAACTTCGGCCAGAAGCTGGTGCAACTCTTCCACATTGCGGGGCGCCAATTTATCCCGCCGGTCTACGAATTTGCGTTGGAAGGCGCGCGCTGTGCTTAAAAGGCCGGGTTGCAATAAGGTAACCAGGTTGAAGAGTTCCTCCAGGTCGTTTTGCACCGGGGTAGCCGTGAGGAGTAGGATATATTTCTTACGCAGTTCCGCCGCAAAACGCCACAGCAGCGTCTGGCGATTGCGAAAGTGGTGGACCTCGTCGATAATCACGACATCCCATTCATGGGACAGGATAGCGGCGCGGTGCGGGTCACGTTTGGCCGTATGGTAAGAAGCCACAATGTGATCATGCTGCCCCCAGGCCGAGGCGCCCTCTTCCCGAAAAACCGGATCATCATGGGTGATAAAATCCAGCCCAAATTTTTGGCGCATCTCCCCTTTCCATTGCTCCAGCAGAGAGGGTGGCGTCAGGATCAACACGCGCCGCGCCAGGCCGCGTACCACGAGCTCGGAGAGGATGATGCCAGCTTCGATCGTCTTGCCCAACCCCACTTCGTCGCACAACAGCGCCCGCCCCCGCAGCCGGCGCAGCACGGTGCGGGCCGTGCGTAATTGGTGATCTAACAGCTCTACACCATGCAACAGGGGTAGACACAGCAATTGGTTGAACCCGGCCACCCTGCCTAAGTCGGCCGCCCACAGGCTCAGGCGGAAATCTCGCAAACCTGCTATTCCTAGCCTGCCCTTTCCCAGCAACTGGCTATCCCCGGAGTCAAATGCGATCGGGACGCCTTCCTCCGTCGTCAGGCCCTGGGTAGTAATGGATGTGACCGGCAGAGGCGTCAGCACCAGGCGAAATTGCCAGGGCTGGGTGCTCAGGCATTCCAGAAATAGCTCTCCGGGATAATCCGCCAGGCGGCGCAACTCCGCGCCCAGCAGGGCTGCCGCGACAGGGTCATACTGTAGCGCTACGGGCCCGGCGCCGGCTTCCAGGGTCACCACATCTCCCGCGCTGAGGAAGCTGCTCAAAGCGGGCTCCAACGGCAACTTGCCGGAGCGTAAGAAATCAGCAGATATATTTAGTTCAAACCGGTCGCCGGATTCCAAACGTTCTTCACTCTCAGAGGTAACCTGTACGGATCACCCTTAGTATTGGAGCACGCGAGAGATCTGATATTCACCTGCAGGAATTGTATCATGCGTGATATGCTTCTGTCTATTCTACCTGGCCCTCCCTCAGCTCGCCTCCACCACTTTCCGGTGGGCGAAACCGGAGGCGGTAAATCCGGTGACCCGACCCGCTCTGGATGGGCTGCAGGGAAAGGATCATCGGCTGATAACCGGGGAGTATAACCAGTAGCCTGGCGCGGCCGCAACGCCTCCGTCATATTCCAGACGCTAGATGCCATGCCCAGCGGCTCCAGATACAGGCGACAACTTCACCCGGCAGAGAGAAAGCCAGGTTCGAATACTCAAAGGCCGAGTCCGGTTCGATCACCACCGCAATCCGGGGCATACCCGCCAGGATTTCCTCTATCCTCGGAATTGGCAGCGTTTCCCAATGCAGCGAAGGCGGCTCACCTGACAGGCCGGAGCGGTGAGTTAACAACCGGCGGTTCGGTCAACTTCGTCCTTTCGCGCACAGGTCAACCAGTTCATTGAGCTACGGCATATGCCAGTGGCTGGCGGTGCACTTCAGGTCCCCCGCGTCCACCCGGCCGTTGCCGTTGAAATCATAGGCTGCGTTGGTTGTGCCCTCTTGAGCCACAACGGTCATAATATAACCGACATCAACCACCCCGCCGTAGGTGAAAGTACAGGGCAAAGCGAAAACATCGGACCAGCGGACAAAATAGGACGAAGGCTTGCCGCCTGCCATAGAAAAATAGCCTCCTACATATACATCGTTCTCCATAACCGCGATCGCACGGATAGACGCGTAGTCATACCCTTGGTTTAGAAAAGTGATACCGCTACCCAGGGCCGACCAGGAGCTTCCATTCCACCGGGCAATGTTATTTGCACTGACACCCCCCGCGGTGGTAAAATGCCCCCCGGCGTATACATTGTTCCCATTGACCGCGATCGCGCCGACGCTGCCATCCACTCCACTGCCCAGGGCCGACCAGGTGCTGCCATCCCACATGGCAATGTTATTTGCACTGACACCCCCCGCAGTGGTAAAAATACCCCCCACGTATACATTGTTTCCATTGACCGCGATCGCGTCGACGCTGCTATCCACTCCACCGCCCAGGGCCGACCAGGCACTGCCGTCCCAGCGGGCAATGTTATTTGCACTGACACCCCCCGCGGTGGTGAAATTACCCCCGACGTATACATTGTTCCCATTGGCCACGAGTGTATAGATAGGTCCATTGGTTCCGTTATTGGAGCCACTGCCCAAGGCTGACCAGGCACTGCCGTTCCAGCGGGCAATGTGATTCACATGGACACTTCCCGCGGTGTCGATATCATAACCACCCACATAAACGCCGCTCTCACTTACAGCAATATTAGAGACCGAGCCATTTACCCCACTGCCCAACGCCGACCAGGCGCTGCCGTCCCAACGGGCAATGTTATTCACACTTGTAGCACCTACTCCGATAAAAATACCACCTACGTACACATTATTCCCACTGACTGCCACTGAAAAGACACTGCCATTTATTTTGCCGCCTAAGACCGACCAGGTACTACCGTTCCACCGAGTTATACCATAAGCAGCCACGCTACCAGCCCCGCTGAAAATACCCCCCACGTACACATTGCTCCCATTGGCCACGAGTGCATAGACAGGACCATTCATACCGTTGTTGGAGCCATTACCCAAGGCTGACCAGGCACTGCCGTCCCAGCGGGCAATATTATTCACACTCATCTCCCCCGCGATAGGAAAATGACCACCAATATACACATTGCCTCCACTGGCAGATACTGCAAAAACACAGGAATCTCCACTGGTACAATTGTCTACGCCATTATCCAAGGCTGACCAAATACTGCCATTCCATCGGGCTACTTTGTTTACAAACACGTTGCCAGCAGCCTGAGTGAATTCGCCACCCACATATACATCGCTCCCATTGACCGCGATCGCAGTGACACCCCCATTAAAATAATTTCCCAAAGCTGACCAACTGCTGCCGTCCCAGCGGGCAATGTTACTGACACCCACCCCCCCTGCGGTATTAAAACGCCCCCCCACGTACACGATGTTACCACTGACCGCAATTGCAAATACAGGTGGGCCGCAATGAGTTGAGCAACCAAATGGTGGTATGCAAATATATATGCAAATTGCATCGATACCACTGCCCAGGGCCGACCAAGTGCTGCCATCCCACATGGCAATGTTATTTGCACTGACACCCCCCGCGGTGGTAAAATAGCCTCCGACATATACATTGTTCCCATTGACCGCGATCGCATTGATATAACCACCACCAATCCCATCGCCCAAGGCCGACCAGGAGCTGCCATCCCAGCGAGCAATACCACCATTTACACCGCCTGCTACATATACATCACTTCCATTGAGGCTAATTGCAGAGACTTTGCCATTTACTCCACTACCCAGGGGCGACCAGGCGCTACCGTCCCAACGAGCAATGTTATTCACACTGACGCCCCCCGCGGTGGTAAAATTCCCCCCGACATACGCATTGTTCCCATTGACCGCGATCGCATTGACCATCACATCGGCATAACCCTCCACCCCATCGCCCAAGGCCGACCAGGTACTGCCGTTCCATTTAGCAATATTTTTCGCACTGACACCCCCTGCTAAGGTGAAAACACCACCTATATATACATCGCTCCCATAGACGGAGATCGCAGAGACGGTCCCATTCACCCCTGGTATACTGAATTGGCTATCCCAATTCTCATCTCCAGGCGCCAGCAGCATGTCTGACGACAAATTCTTTCCCATTGCCTCGCCTGACCGCACGACATAGGGACTGACCTTTGCATATTCCTGGGATAGCACCGGTTGGCATGCGATCACCAACAACATTAGCACCAGTCCACCAGCTCGTAGAAAGAGTTTTGTCAGGTTCATCATGGCTCCTCCTTGTGAGAAATGAAGGAACTGCAGTGTCAATGCTTTTCTCTGAGATGCCGTGTAAATTTGTAGATTCTCAAGCCTTGATCCTGGTCAAGACCTCCGGAAAGTATCCGATAGTGTTCAGGCCCCGGTGATGTGCGCAGATCCCAACCTGGATACCAAATACTTGTTGCTGAAGAGCAAGATGGCTGGGAGACCAGATTCAGGTAATATTGGGAAAAGGGGCGAGGAAAGTGGTCTCGAAGCAAACTTATTTTACTCCGAATTCAATTATTTGTATAGGAGGTTTGGCGCCGCCCGGGGGATCTCGAAGCAGCTCGATTAGTTTGTTAGGGCCTCCAAATACCCCAGGTGAGGTGTGGCAAATCCATCCCCCCCCCAACAAAACAAGCCTTGGGGACATTAGTGTACGTTATCTCTTAGCGCGTTTAGAATTTGATTTGCTTCGAAATCCCATGTCGACCTATCTATGTGATTAATTTCACCCCTTTCATACCCGTCTCTGCCCTTCCCAGCCGCAAGCGGGCCGTCTCCCGGTTGCCGGTGGCCGGGACGCGCCTGGTGGCCTTTGCCAGCCCGAAAGCCGGCATGTTGCCGTACACACTCAGTAATACCACGAATGGCTCATCCACGCGCGATTGCCCTGTAGGTTCCTTTGATGAATTAATGGTATAATCAACCCTGTAGCGAGACCACCCTTCCGGCCTTCTTTCCCGGCATGCTTTCCGCCTGAGCCTGGCCTCAAAGCAGCTTTGACCTTAAAAAAATCCGAGGTGACATAGAATTTGCCGCCCAATTGCGCACTATGATAAAGTTGTCCCTGCTAATGGCAATGTGCTTCCCAGGTCAAGTTTGACAATACGGCGGTATAGAGCAGCGAAAATAAGGAGAGATCTTCAATGAATGTTAAAGTAATATACGGTAAGCGCGAGATGTCTGTCGATGTAACGGAAGACTTTTCTATCACGGGTCTAATTCTGCGCGCGCGACGCGGCGAGTTGAAGGATATTCCCCAACAAGGCTGGGTTGCCACCTACAATGGCACCGCCCTCAACCCTGATGGCAAGATGAAAGACTTGGGGATTAAAGAGGGAGGGACTATCACCATCTCTATCCCTCCTAAGAAGAAATAAGGACGATTGGAGGTCTGATTTGCTCTCCCCACAACAAATCGCACACTTTGATACCTTCGGCTTCCTGCTCTTGCGCCAGGCATTTTCCCCAGCAGAGATCCAGGCGATCCTGCAAGAGGCAGAGGAGTTATGGCGCATAGAACGGGAGCAGCGCCATCTCGGCCCTGGATATCTGACGATGGCGCCCTTTATCGAGCGGCGGCCGGCCTTGACCCGGCTGGCCGAAGATGATCGTATTTACGACGCCATCGAAGATTTGCTGGGTCCGGGCTTCCTCTGGGCCGGCTCAGAGGGCAATACCGGCGTGCCTAAGGACAAGACCTTCCTCCCCTGGCATTCGGACCGCGCCGGAGAAGAGACACCGAACTACCGGCGCGCCAAAATCATGATGTACCTCACCCCCGTACGCCGCGAAACCGGCTGCCTGCGGGTGGTTCCCGGCTCCCATAAACCACCCCTTTACCATGAGCTCTATCCGCTCAACTCCCAGCAGGATACCAGCAGCGAACAGGTCTTTGCCGTATCCGTAGCGAATTTGCCCGGTTTCCCATTGGAAACCGATCCCGGCGATGTGGTTATTTTCAACCATTATATTTACCACGCCGTCGTGGGGGGCGACGAGAAGCGCCGCTATATCGCCATGAAGTTTGCCTCCCGGCCGCAAAACGAAGCCCAGGTAGATCTGCTCAGGAAAAGCTCCGCCTCCATCTTCAAGCCTGATGAGGTCTTCCTGCGCAGCGACAGGCCGCGCATCCGCGCCATGGTCGATGGGCTGGTAGAGCTGGGCGCCCAGAGTTAATGGGGGTTACTCTTCGGTTACCTGGCTGCGCGGTCCCGCCGGAAGTCGTGGGCTAGCTTGAGGAGATCTACCAAGAAGATCTGAGACTCTGGCGATGAAACTTACCGACCAAATTAGAGCAATTTATAAATATGGTGAAAACCGGACGCGAGCTTATGCCAAGGAATGGCTTTTTTGGCAATGGGTACTGCATGGTCACTTCGGGAGGCCGGTCTCCCTGGCGACCCACCATCGCGCCACAGTCATCATTCCGGTCTACCGGGAGCAGCGTCTCCGCAATATTGAACCGTTGGTCCGCGCGCTGCTGCAGTGCAAATTCATAGAGCTGGTGGTAGTCTCCAACCACAACCCGGCCTTCAGCATCCATCAGAAAATCGCGCTTAGAGATGCCCGCCTGGTGCTGCTGAACCAGACTGTCAGGCGCGGTTGTGGCTTTGGCTGGGTGGTGGCAAGCACGATCGATGCCGCCTATTATATCTCGGTCGATGACGATGTGCTGATCTATCCTGGACAAATTGCCAAGTTATTTTCCAAGCTCATTGCATGTCCTGATGTGCCGCACGGTTTAGCCGGTAGCCTCCATGGTGAGTATTGCGAGCGGCAGGATAGTGAGGTTGACGAGCTCTATCAGATCTATGCCATAACGGGTCAGCACCTGAAGACATATATGGACTATGTACAACGCATCACCGTCGGCGAATTTGCCTCCTCTGAAACCATCGAGTTTTGGGCGGATGATGTTATTATCAGCCGCGCTGGGAGCGGGCAACCTTGGATACATGACGCAGGCCGTTTGACGCGCTGTCGCACAGCCAGTGCCGATGGTGTTGCTATTCATAGAGAGGATGTCTTCTCACGCAAACGCGGCGAGGTACAGCTTGCGTTGAAAGGGATTGGGGCAGGCCCCTTCTAACACGCCCTAGTGTCTTTGCAACCAGTCGCGTATCGTTTGTGCCAGCCATGCCGGCTGTGCGTTATGCACGTCGTGCCCTGCCCCCTCCACCACCAGCACCTTCACAGCGTGTATACGGCCGGCCAATTGGGACAACAGCGCCGGCGGCGCGAAGAAATCGTGTTCGCCTGCAATCAGGAGCACGGGGCAGGTGATGTCGCCGGCCTTTGACAGGCTGATGTCGCCGCCATGCTCAATGATCTCGCCGAGGGCGCCTACCAAACTTCGCGTCATAGTACGGGCGTTGGCCTCGCCATAAGTAGTAACGAGATAATCCCTGTAATCTTGCAGCGGCGGGATAGGATTGTCAACTACGTTGTACATCGCTTCCCTCAATTGCCCGTCGGGATCGCTGAGAGTGCCTGCTGCGCCCCAGGTCACTACCGAACGCGCTGCGCCGGGAGTCAGCGCCGCCATTAGCAAGGAGACCTCACCGCCATCGCTGAAGCCCATCAGGTGCGCCGGTGCGGTTGCCAGGTGCCACAGCAAGGCCACAAACGCCCCCGCGTCTTCCTCATAGTAGGTAGCAGTATACCCGCGAGGCTGCGGCCCCGAGCGGCCGGAGCCGGGTAGATCGGCCGCGATTACCCTAAAGCCTGCTGCTACCAGGGCATCCCGTAACCCTGCAAATTCCTCGATGCTCCCGGAAAAGCCTGGGAGCAACAACACCGGATCGCCGCTGCCGTGTTCCTCGTAAAAGATTCGAGATGTGCCGTGTTCAAACCATGACATCTTTACACTCCTTTTTCAGTAGGTGCGGTCTCGGCTGTGCGCTGCACAGTATGCCGCATATCTTTTGCCAGTACTAAAGACGTGCAGCCGGAGCCAGCACCTACGGTTAATTTCTCTGCTGAGATTCTGAATAGTTGCATGTACCCAGTATATGGTAAAATGTGATACAGCACTAGTTCAGAAATTGAACTCATCATGATGATGGTCATCATCAACAATCATTGCATCACAGGAGCTCAACCCATGTCAAAATACGGCCAATATTGCCCGGTGGCGAAGGCGTTGGAAATCTTAGGAGACCGCTGGACGCTGCTGATCGTGCGTGACCTGCTCATGGGAACCAGGCATTTCAATGATCTGGAACATGGCCTGCCCGGCATCTCCAGGGGGTTGTTGGCGAGCCGATTGCGGCAGTTGCAACAAGCGGGTGTGATCGAAAAACGCCTCAATGCTTCCGGTCGCAAGACCACCGAATATTGGCTTACACAGGCGGGCCAGGAGCTCTGGGAGGTCATCGCCTCCTTGAGAACCTGGGGAGAAGCCTGGGCTTTCGGCGATCCCACCCCGGCAGAACTCGACCCGGTCTTACTGATGTGGTGGATGCGGAAACGAGTCAACGTGGATCGACTGCCTGAACAGCGCGTCGTGTCGCAGTTTGACTTTCATGGCGCCGCAACGGTAACATTCTGGCTGATCCTGGCGAGAGAGGATGTCACGCTCTGTCTAACCGATCCCGGTTACGAGATCAATATATTGATTACAGCGGATTTGGCCGCATTTTTCAAATTATGGGCGGGGCGTATCAGCTATCAGGAAGCGCTTATCAATGACGCCGTCAGTATCGACGGTATTCCCAGCCTAGTGCGGGCTTTTCCGGATTGGTTTGGCTGGAGTGCCGCCGCTCCTGTGGAACGCAACGCACAAGTTTGAACTTTCTTTAGTTGCGGTTTGTAACCGCACGCTTTTTTGGCCGTGAATAAGCAACCATCATGACTACAGATAATCCCCCCCTGATGATGGTATACGAAGGCTGGGACGGATACCAGGTGAGCCTGGTACACGCCATCGCCCCGCTTTCCCCCGCACAACTGGCCTGGCGACCGGCGCCCCACCGACCCTCGGTGGGCACCCACCTGCGCTCGGCGGGCCAGATCGCCGCCCATATCAGCCTGGGGCGGATCGACTGGTTCTCCCGTATGCAGGCTCCCGGCAGCGCCGCGCTAGCAGGCCAGGTCTCGGCTATTAATTCCCCGGCTGCCATCGCAGAGAGTTCTACCGAATTGATCCGGTGGTTAGAGGCTTCCTGGCAGATGGTCGAGCAGACTCTCACCCAATGGACCGTGGCCGGCCTGGCGCAGACCTACCGGCAGCCCTTCCAGGGGAAAGTCTATGCCGTTTCACGCCAATGGACGATCTGGCGCATACTGGCCCACGACCTGCATCATGGCGGCGAGCTAGCCGTGATGCTCGGCATGCAGGGCATCGCCACACCTGAGCTGGGCGACCTGGGCGGCCATCTCACCCTGCCGCCCCTGGCCAATCCGGAGTAACCGGTTTACGCCTGGTGGTTTTTTACCGTAATTCTAAAGTTGAAATTTATCATAGACTGATTGTCAATATATGGAGGAAAACTATATGCCGTCTCTGAGTTTTGCCAAAGACATTCGCCCGTTGTTCACCAACAATGATGTTGAGGAGATGATAGCCATCGCCGGCTTCGACCTGTCGAAGTATGGGGATGTGAAGGACCGCGCCCAGAGCATTTACGAGCGGGTAGAGGATGGCTCGATGCCCTGCGACGAACCCTGGCCGGCGGAACGGGTTGCCACCTTCAAGTCGTGGATGGAAAGCGGCATGACTCCGTAACCTCCCGCTGGGGTAACTATTCACCTCTGACCGTTCCCTAAGATAACTCCGCAGTGCCGGTAGGCAACGGATGGGGAACAGCACATCATCTATACTGGTGCCAAGCATGATTTCATAAACCACCAGGAGGTGATGGCATGGCTAAAGTGTTTGCCCCTGAGTTTTCGACAATCCCAAGGTTGGCGCCGGATTCCCTACGGTTAACCAAGCCCCCGCATCCCGATGAGGGAAGCGCCGCCTCTGGCTTACCTTTCGATATCCCCCCGGCCTTGATGACGGAGCTGCTGGAAGCGGTCAAGGGCGCCGGGGTAGAGCGCATGGCCACATGCTTGCTGGATATGATCATAGGGCAGCTTTGGGCGGAGGAAATGGCAGTCTGGCGGCAGTGGTCGCGCCCGGCGGAGGGCGCGCTCGAACCCAGCGAGCTCCGGCTGGGGCTGGAAACGTACCGGCGTTTGGGGGGCGCCGTGGGGATCACCAGGCAGCGCCTGTATACCCTGATGGCTGGGTTAACGACGGGAGAGCAGAAAACGGCTGCCCGGGTTTTCCTGCACCTGGTCACCCCCACCGGGCGCCGCCTGCGCCAAACCCTGTCCGACCTGGCCGCCTACACCGACCTGGGGGAAGGGGAGCTTATCCCGGTATTGCACAAATTGGCGGGCCCAGAGTACCCAATCCTACAAATCACGGCGGCCGGGGACGGTGCCTCCGAACTCTCGGTTTATGCCATATCCCATGAACTCTGGGCCGCCGCCATCTAGGAATGGCAGGGAGAATACCTGGGGCAGCAGGAGAAGGCTGCCGATGATCAGCGGCAGGTGCAGGAACGGGCTATGATGGAAAAGCGCCTGTCGCAACGGCGTTGGCGAAGGCGCACAACTCGGCTCCGCCGGGTTGGAGTCTCTTTCTTGATTGCGCTGATCATCATCCTCGGAGTGTTTGCCCGGCAGCAGCGCGACACTGCCGTGACCACGCAGGCGACGGCCTACGCCCGCGAAACCGATGCCCTGGCGCAGCGCAAGCTGGCGCTTTCCCACCTCTCCGGCTCATTGTCCGCCAATGCCCTGCTGCAGTTGCCGGCCGATCCTGAATTGGGGCTGCTACTGGCAGTCGAGGGGTTGAAAACAGCCATTTCGCCCCAGGCGGAAGATGCTTTACGCGAAGCGCTGGCGTACCAGGCCCCTATCCATCCTCCCCTGCGGGTGTTATCCGGCCATACGCACATCGTGAACTATGCAACCTTCAGTCCTGACGGCAGCCTGGTGTTGACCACCGGTTTCGATGGAACGGCCATTGTGTGGCAGGCCAATACGGGAAATCCGGTTTTTATACTGCAGGGATCCAAAGGACGGGTGATCACCGGCGCCTTCAGTCCCGATGGCCAAGCGGTGCGCACGGTGAACGATGATGGCTCCATCTATGTCTGGGACTTGCCGTTGAAGGTCTCTCAAGCCAGGTCCAGGGGATCGACCGTGAAAGATGATGGCACCATCTATGTCTGGGACCTGCTCACCGGGCATAACACAGGGAAGCTGGCGGGGACTGCCGGTCCGATAGAAAGTGCTACTATTAGCCAGGACGGAAAATGGATCGTCACCAACAGCGGGTTCCAGGGTAGAGCGAAAGAGACTCAGGTGTGGGCCACAGATGCAGATATGCTCACAACCTCGGTCGCCATGAAAATTGAGTTACCTGGTAATATTGATTCTTTCTGGAACGCCGCCTTCAGTCCCGACAACCAGCGGGTGATCATCGTGAGTAACAGCGGATTAGCCCAGATATGGGATATACGCGCCGGGAAACTGCTGGTTGAGTTAGCGGGGCATCAGGGTGGTGTGACCAGCGCGCAATTTAGCCCTGACGGCAGGTTCGTGGTGACCTCCGGGGTGGATCATACGGCGCGGGTCTGGGAGGCCGCCACGGGACGCAGCCTGCTTACCTTAACCGGCCATACGGCCAGTGTGGCCCAGGCCGCGTTTAGCCCGGATGGCAAGTTTGTGGTGACCGCGGGCGCGGATGAGACCGCCCGGATATGGGCCCTCAGCACAGGTCGCACAATACTTACCCTGAAAGGGCCCCCCGGCGCCATCAACAGCGCTGAATTCAGCCCCGACGGCAGGTTTGTGGTAACAGTCAGCGATGAAGGTTCGGCCCAGATTTATGCGTGTGAAGTTTGTCGCGCTTCGGCGGCAGAGCTGCTTGTTATGGCCTCTGCTTATGTCAAGCGCCCTTTGACCGCCGAGGAGCGCGCGACGTATTTAGATGGGACCGGTTCTGGGAACTAATACCCTGGGAGCGCCCCGAACGTCGTTCGGAAAGTGTCCTGGTCGCACATGGCCGAATGCGAGCCAGACGCTCGCGCTCCCAGGAAAACCGCAAGGACGCAATCACTTGGCTATCAATCCAAGTTGACATTCTCAGCCATCATGCATAAACTATCGGCGGGTCATAACCCTCTCCATGTCGCCACCCAAGCTCTTATCCATAGCACCTTGGGGGATAAAGCCTATACCTGCCAATGTCCATCCTGCACATTCAGCTCCTGGGGGATTTCCGCCTGCGCTACGGCGATGTGCCGCTAGCCGGCATCGCCATTCCCCGGCTGCAATCCCTGCTGGCCTACCTGCTGCTGCACCGCGCCGCGCCCCAAGCGCGCCAACAGATCGCCTTCCTTTTCTGGCCGGATTCCAGCGAAGGCCAGGCCCACACCAACCTGCGCAAGAACTTATACCTGCTGCGCCAGTCACTGCCAGATGCCGAACGCTTCCTGGAAATCGAAAACCAGGCGGTACAGTGGCGCCCGGACGCGCCCTTCACCCTGGATGTGGCCGCCTTCGAGGAGTCCCTGGCCCAGGCGAAGCAGGCAGAGTTAAATGGAGACTCCTCTGCCCGCCAGGCGGCGCTGACCCAGGCGGTGGAACTGTATGCGACCGCCGGCTCTCCGCCCCATGCCGGTCTGCTCCCCGGCTGCTATAATGACTGGATTCGTCCCGAACGCCAGCGCTTGCAGCAGGCCTTCCTCCAGGGGGCCGGGGAACTGGCAGGACTGTTGGAGGCCCAAAAAGCCTATGTCCAGGCCATCAGCCACGTCCAGACCATGTTGCGGCACGATCCGGTCCACGAAGCCAGCTATCAACGCTTGATGCAGTTATATGCGATGATAGGGGACCGGGCGGGAGCAGTCCGGTCGTACCATGCCTGTGTGGCGGCGCTGAAATTGGAGTTGGATGCCGAACCCAGTCCCGCTACTGCATTGCTGTATGCGCAAGCGTTGCAAGCGGGGACTTCAGCTTCCCTCGTGACATTTGAGCGAAATCTTGCGCGCTTAGGGCCACGGCACAACTTGCCGCTGCTATTGACCACCTTCATCGGGCGGGAACGGGAAATCAATGAGATTAAGCGGCTGCTCAGCGGTGGGCGGCTGGTCACGCTGACGGGTGCGGGCGGCACCGGCAAGTCCCGGCTGGCGCTGCAGGCAGCTACAGATATGCTGGGCACGCTACGAGATGGGCGTGGCTGGTGGAATGGGCCCCGCTGTCCGACCCGGCTCTGCTGCCACAAGCTATAGCGTCAGCCTTAGATGTCCGGGGGGAATCCGGCCGTCCCCTGCTAAAAACTTTGACGGATTACTTCAAAGCGAAACACCTGCTGCTCATCCTCGACAACTGCGAGCACCTGCTCGCCGCCTGTGCATACCTGGCTGAGTCTCTATTGCGCGCCTGCCCGCATCTGAAAATTCTGGCTACCAGCCGGGAAGTCCTGCGAGTAGGGGCGAGGCCGTTTTTCACGTTCCTTCGCTGGCGCTACCACCGGTGCAGCGTTTAGAGCCCAATCCCCAGGATCCCGGACTTGGGATGCAGGAGATACTGC